>JABEUO010000069.1 GCA_013044415.1 Acidimicrobiaceae bacterium | reverse complement strand
CAATTCGGTTACTACGCCCTGTATGGTCGCCTGATTTAGCGACGTATTGGTCGACCAGCTATTTCCAGTCTCGACGTCAGCCCACCACATTCCGCCACCTACTTGATTGCCAGTTGGAACATTTGGATTCACGCCGTCAGAAATGGCGGTGTTCAAGGCGAAGTCCGCTTCAGAACAACCTATCTGCCAGGCTTGTGCAAGCTTTGACCCAACTTTATAGGGCGTATTGTCAGCGGCGCAGGTGGAGGTGATGTCGTGTGCATAGGCTCCGCTATAGCCGGTGTTGATGTAAATCGAAATCGACGTTACCTTGGCGCCTAAAGCGGCTCCCCACTCCTTTTGGGTGCAGCCGTTTGCGTTGAAAGGCCTACCGCCATCTATCCCAATAATTGCGAATTGGGGAGATGAGCTTGGGCTTGGGGTATAGCTGGACGGGTTTGAACACTGAGGATAGGACACATCGTAACCAGGGCTTCCCCCTGCGTACGGCCAATTCGTTGGGTTCGTTGTGGCCCCTGAAGGGAGCGCGGTGATTCCCAGGGCAAAGGCTGATACCGCTACGACCGCAAGCACCTTACCGTAACTTCTGGCCCGCCAAACTACCACCCTCGAGTTCAATGTCTGCCTCCACCCAACGACGCCGACGCTAATTTCTTCACGGAAAGTAGCGCCAACAATTCCACCCAATTGTTTACTCAGAAGATAGTACACCAAAAAGAGCCTGGGTGTAAGTGGAAGGTCTATTTTGCAAATTAGATGAACGCTTCGGGCGCATTGGCGGGTGGGGGTATAGGCAAATGGGCAAGTGCCGGAGGGTGCAAAGAACGGCGTATTGTTTCGTGCTTGATGATTGCCCAGCTTTTAGCGGACAGCTATATAACTGGCAGAAAGACGAAACTGGTCATGGACACCCTGGAGATTGCCCAGCTGATCTGGGCCAAGCTCAGCGAGCCGTGACGTCTCTATTCGACAAGGCCACCTGACGCTTAGTTCATAGAAGCTAAGGCGTCAGGTGCTCGTCGATCGCATTTATTGATTGGGCAATGAATACCTCTTCGAGCACGGGATTGATGAATGTCAACTTCGACGCACGCTGCAGCCACTAGTCGGAACTTTCGGAAACCGCCTTAGCTATTCTGGTTATTCCTTCTTCCAAATCGGCGTCGGAGAGTGCGTAGGAGAAGCGAGCGTAGCCAATGTCTTCGAAAGCCTCCGAGGGTACGATGGCGACCTTTGCCTGGTCCAAGATAACCGAGGCCAATTCGGATGAGGTTGCTGGTCTGATGCCTTGGAAGTTCCGACCCAGGAGACCTTTTAGGGAAGGGTATGCATAAAATGCGCCCTCTGGCATGCGACATTCGACACCGGGTATATCATTCAGCATCTTGACGATGGTCCTTCTCCGCCTATCGAATGCCTCCTTCATCACCTCCACCGCCTCGAGGCCCCCGCGAAGAGCTGCATTCGCCGCCATCTGAGCGATGTTATTGACATTCGATGTCGATTGGGACTGAAGGTTTGCCGCTCCGGAGATTACGTCATTGGCGGCTATCATCCACCCAACCCTCCATCCGGTCATGGCATAGGTCTTGGCCACTCCGTTCACAATAATCCACCTATCCTCGAGTTCCTTGACGACGCTAGGCATGGAAACCGCTAGGTTGCCGTCGTAGGTTAGGTGTTCATAGATCTCGTCGGTCAGTACAAAGATTTGCGTCTTAGCTAGGAATTGGCCAAGTTCCAATGTCTGGCTGTAATCGTAGACAGCGCCCGTTGGATTTGAAGGCGATACATGGATAAAGAGCTTCGTCTTGTCGCTGATATAGGGTTCAAGCTCCTCTACAGTGAGCCGAAAGCCACTCTCTGGTCTAGTAGGAACCAGCACCGGTACGCCTCCCGCCAGACGCACCGCTTCGGGGTAGGTGGTCCAACATGGAGTTGGGATGATTACTTCGTCACCGACTTCGACAACCGTGGCTATGGCGTTGAAGATGGCATGTTTTCCACCATTCGTCACGAGGACTTGGGAGGGTGAAATTTTAAGGCCACTATCACGGAGAGTCTTGTCTGAAATGGCTTCTTTGAGTTCCATGAGTCCCGAGGTGGCTGAATAGCGATGATACTTCGGGTCTCTTGCGGCTTTTATCGCCGCTTCGACTATAAACTCCGGTGTAGGGAAATCAGGCTCTCCTGCCCCAAATCCAATTACGTCGACCCCGGAAGCCTTGAGGGCCTTAGCCTTCGAGTCGATGGCCAAGGTCGCCGACTCGGCGACCGATGCGATCCTTGTGGACAGGCGGCTGTGTTGGTATGGACTCAAGACGAGACTCCCTAAAGAAATATTTGATACATGGCGACGACCTAGGAGGCGTAGATGGCCCAAGAGGCCTCTGATATTAAGATACCAGCCGATCTACTACCACAAGACGGGCGTTTCGGGTCCGGACCATCCAAGGTGAGAACTGAAGCGGTTGAAGGACTCGGGCTGGCAGCCAAGACCTATCTCGGAACTTCACATCGGCAGAAGACGGTAAAAGGGACCGTCGGGCGACTCCGTTCGGGCCTGCGTGAGCTTTTCAATCTCCCAGAGGGGTATGAGGTTCTACTCGGAAATGGAGGTGCTACCTACTTTTGGGACGCAGCTACGTTTTCGCTTATCCAGAAGAAGAGTCAGCACCTCAGTTTCGGTGAATTCTCTTCTAAATTTGCCCAGGCCGCCAAGTCGTCTCCCCATCTTGAGGACCCCCAGATCATAAAGTCTGAACCAGGCACTCACCCAGAAGCCGTAGCGGCCGAAGATATCGACCTCTATGCGCTGACCCATAACGAGACCTCTACGGGTGTTGCCATGTCGATAAAGCGGCCATCTGGATCGTCGGGTATCGTGGCCGTTGACGCAACCTCTGGCGCCGGTGGCCTTTCTGTTGATCCGGCAGAGTTTGACTGCTACTACTTCTCTCCACAAAAGTGCTTCGCTTCTGACGGGGGACTTTGGGTCGCACTCGCCTCCCCGAAAGCCATCCAACGAATCGAAGAAATCGCTGCTTCTGGCAGATGGGTCCCAGCTTCATTGGACCTCAAGATAGCCCTCGATAATTCGCTGCAGGATCAGACCTACAATACGCCAGCACTGGCGACGATATATATGTTCGTCAATCAGGTCGAGTGGATGCTCGAAAATGGTGGTTTGGCCTTCACTACCCAGAGGTGTGACGACTCAGCCTCACGCCTATATGGCTGGGCGGAGAAGTCGGACTATGCCACGCCATACGTATCTGATCCTGAAAAGCGGAGCCACGTGGTTGGGACAATCGACCTCGACGAATCGATCGACGGTACCCAGGTAACTAAGGCTCTCAGAGCCAATGGGATAGTCGATGTCGAACCCTATAGGAAGCTTGGAAGGAATCAGATCCGGGTGGCAATGTTCCCGGCGATAGATCCATCAGATGTCGAAGCACTAACCGTTTGTGTCGACTATGTCGTCGGCGCAATAACGGGATGAACCGAAAGACATTATTCGAGTTTCTATTCCTCGGCGTAATCTGGGGAAGCTCGTATTCTCTGATTGCGGTTAGCCTGGAGCGGTTTTCACCGCTCCAGGTAGCCCAAGTTAGACTTATCGGTGGAGCGGTCGTACTGCTCGCTGTGCTGCTTTCGAATAGGGCCAGGAGGGGAAGGGTAACTTGGTCCGCAAGCTTTGTAGCTCACCTCTTCGGAGCGGGATTGGTCTCGACGGCCCTGCCATACCTCCTCATTTCCTGGGGCGAGACGAAAGCACCTTCTGCCGTCGCGGGAATGCTCGGTGCCACAACTCCTATTTTTGCCGCAATCCTCGCCCCGATAGTCCTCAAAGAGGCATTGGGTACCAACAGGAAGGTGGGAATATCCGTCGGCCTCGTAGGCGTGATACTAATATTCCATCCTTGGAACACCCAGGGCATGGGTAGTATCATCGCAGAGGGGGCGATCGTGCTCGCCGCGGCGCTTTATGCGGTTAGCTTTATCTACTTAAAGCGTTTTCTGATCCCTACTGGTGCGTCCTCGCTTACCATAGCTGCGGGTCAGATCACCGCTTCGGCACTGATGCTTCTCGCCCTCGACCCAACCGGGCCAGGCGTCGTCCTCCATGGTGGCGCCCGAGTAGACCTTTCTGTACTAACACTCGGCATAATACAGACTGGATTTGCGGCATTATTGAGCACGAGGCTCGTTAGGCAGGTGTCTGCGACCGTTTCTAGTGCGGTTACCTACCTAATAGCGGTCGTGTCGGTGGCGGAGGGATTCTTTTTTCAGCATCAAAAATTAGAGCTTGTATTCTTCGCCGGGGCCCTGGTCGTCATGGTGGGGCTGTTTATTACCTCGAGTGGAGATTCAATGTCTTTTTTTGAATCAAGGGCTAAAGGGTTGAAGCCATCCAGCTGAGTCTTGTTCCCTCGAAGCTCGAGATCAGGTCTTCGTGGCGAAGCGACAACCCTATATCGTCTAAACCCTCCAAGAACCGGTAGCGAGTGAAGTCGTCGAGGACAAATGGCTCGACGACGCCGAGGGCCGGAATTTCTACCACCCTTTTGTCAATATCGACGGCGATTAGGAGGTCGGCATCGGCGTCTATAGCCCCCCATATCCGCTCGATTAGGTCTTGAGGGACAACCACCGGCACTAGTCCAGCCTTCGTCGAGTTGTTCCTGAAGATGTCCCCGAATCGAGATGAGATAATGGCTTCGAAGCCGTAGTCCATTAGGGCCCATACTGCGTGCTCCCTTGATGACCCGGTGCCGAAGTTGGGTCCAGCGACCAGAATGTGTGCCTTCGAGAAAGCGGGGTCATTGAGGACGAACGACGGGTCGTCACGCCATTCGCCAAAAAGTCCCTTTCCGAACCCGCTTCGCTCAACCTTTTTGAGCCATTCACTGGGGATAATCTGGTCGGTGTCGACGTCAGATCTTTTGAGTGGTAAGGCGGTGGACTCAATCCTTTTGATCGGCTTCAACTTCTCTCCTTGATATAAACCTTTGGACTTTAGCTTTGATGAACAAACCTTTTGTATCTACAGTTCATCCGGGGATCCGAATCGACCGAGAATGGCGGTTGCTGCGGCAACCTGAGGTGAAACGAGGTGGGTCCTTCCGCCTCGCCCCTGACGACCTTCGAAGTTCCTGTTCGAGGTGGATGCGCTTCTTTCTCCAGGAGCAAGTTGGTCTGGGTTCATTCCCAAACACATTGAGCATCCGGGCTCACGCCAGTCAAAGCCCGAGGAGGTGAAAATTTTGTCCAGGCCCTCCGACTCCGCTTGCTTCTTGACTCGATGCGATCCAGGTACGACCATCGCCCTAACCCCCGGCTTTACGGTCCTCCCTTCGATGACCGCCGCCGCTGCCCTTAGGTCCTCGATCCTTGAGTTGGTACAGGAACCGATAAACACCGTGTCTACCTTGATGTCACGAATCGGGGTGTTTGCTTCGAGGCCCATGTAGGTGAGTGCTCTGATAGCGGCTTCCCTGGCCGCCGGATCTGCCATCTGGTTAGGGTCTGGAACAGTCGCAGAGAGGGGTGCCACCTGTGATGGGTTGGTTCCCCAGCTAATGTAGGGGGAGAGTTTGGTCGCGTCGATGTGGACCTCTTTGTCAAACACCGCGTCTGAATCGGTGTGCAAGGTCTTCCAGAATTCGACCGCCTTTTCGAAGTCTGCACCTTGGGGCGAGTGATCCCGTCCCTTCAAATAGTCAAAGGTCACCTGATCTGGCGCTATGAGTCCCGCTCTGGCCCCGGCTTCTATGCTCATATTGCACACCGTCATCCGGGCCTCCATTGAAAGAGACCTTATGGCGTCACCCCGATACTCGATGACGTAACCGATGCCACCCCCGGTGCCGATCTCGCCGATAATCGCGAGGATGAGGTCCTTCGCAGTGACACCTTTGGGGAGCTTTCCATCCACCGTGATCGCCATCTTCTTTGGCCGAATCTGTGGAAGAGTTTGGGTAGCAAGAACGTGCTCCACCTCGGAGGTGCCAATTCCAAAGGCTAGAGCCCCGAATGCGCCATGGGTCGCGGTGTGTGAGTCCCCACAGACGATGGTCATCCCAGGCTGAGTAAAGCCCTGCTCTGGCCCTATTACGTGGACTATACCTTGATTCTCGTCCCCCATAGGAAATAGTGGGATACCAAATTCGGAGCAGTTATGGGAGAGTGTCTCGAGCTGTTTTCTCGAGATTGGGTCTTTGATCGGTTGGTCGATGTTGGCCGTAGGGACGTTGTGATCAGCGGTTGCAAGGCTTAAATCTGGACGCCTAACCTTTCTGCCCGCTAAACGTAGTCCGTCGAAAGCCTGTGGCGAAGTTACTTCGTGCAGGAGGTGCAAGTCAATGTATAACAGGTCCGGCTCGCCGTCTTTACTATAGACGACGTGGTTGTCCCAGACCTTCTCCGAAAGTGTGCGTCCCATGTGTATTTTCCACCTCAGGTTGTATAAATTGCTCGCTTTCGAACAATTTAGTCCAAGGTGCCCCCTGCCGCCACCGCTAGTCCCCGAGGCGGACTATCTCGACGCGAAGTTTGCCCCCTGGAGCCTCATATTCGACCGTCGCTCCAGAGCGTTGATCCAACAGCGCTTTTCCCAAAGGCGAGGTAGGTGAGACAACGTCGACCCCATCCCTCTTCTCTTCGATCGAACCAACTAGGAATGAATAGACGTCGTCTTCGCCCTCGTACTTAAGGTGCACGACGACTCCCGGCTCGACAACCTGTGGGGAGCGAGTGGAGTCCACTATGACGGCATCCTTTAGCAGCGCCTGAATCTGGCGGATTCTGGCTTCCATCTTGCCTTGGGCGTCCTTGGCTGCGTGGTAGTCCCCATTCTCCTTGAGATCTCCGAGTGCCCGTGCCGCCTCAATTGCGTGGGCGATCTCGATCCTGCCTCGGGTCGTCAGGTCCTGCAGCTCTGCTTGCAGCCGCTCGTAGGTCTCTTGGGATAATGAAGTCTGGCTCACGAATTATAAACTAGTGCCCAGACCCCCTTTTTTGTCACGTAGCGAATGGGGGTTAGCTTTATTGCTTGGACTTAGCCTGATAGCGACTCTTTGTAGGTCGCCTTTAGCAAGACAGGATGTCCTTGAAAGGCGTTTGGATTCCTGATTAGGAACCGAAATACCGATCCGAAGCTTTTCAAAGCGATCTTTTGAATGGCAACTTCCACCTAATCCAGATCGGGCAGCGGTCCTAGGATCAGTCGAGCAAGCTGCGGCTTGGCTCGAGGTGGGTCTAGCGAACCAAATCGAGTTCTTATCGGAAAGAACTAGTTTGTGGCTATTCGTTGGAGTTTAAGATGGAATTTATCCCGCAATGGGTGCACTTATGTGTAAACTGCCGGAAAATTACGCTAGTTTTGAATCAGCCATGCAAAGAGTTCCCCGTTCGAACGTCGCCATAGTAATTATTAGTTAGCTCACGCCTGGTAGGTGTGAGCTTCGGGCCGACCCTGCGGGGGCGGTCTTTTTATTTTCTAGGCGCCATTAGTTGGCTTGCATGGGGTGGAGATTTGAGGAGTATGTGTGACGAGTCACAGGATAGCCGTTGTCGGTGGGGACGGAATCGGTCCCGAAGTATCCGAGGAGGCGCTAAAGGTAGCTAGGGCCACCGGGGTAATTCTCGAGACAACTGAATACGACTTGGGTGCCGCCAGGTACGTAAAGACTAAGGAAGTTCTACCCGATGGGGTCCTAGAGGAACTCAAAGGATATGAAGCAATACTCTTGGGCGCTATCGGACCGGCCATTGGCTCCAAAGAGGTTCCCTCTGGGATATTGGAACGTGGATTACTCTTGAAATTAAGGTTTGAACTCGACCTATATGTGAATCACCGCCCATTTCTCTCCCCAAACCCTCATGAACTCGCCGCTAATAAGGTTTGTGACATGGTGGTGGTTCGAGAGAATACCGAAGGTACATACGCTGGTGAAGGTGGGTTTCTCCGCAAGGGGACGCCCCATGAAGTAGCGACTCAGGGATCGGTAAATACTCGATTTGGAGTGGAGCGGGTAGTTAGGTATGCGTTCGATCTGGCGGCAAAGAGACCGAAGAAACATCTAACTTTGGTCCATAAAACCAACGTACTGACTTATTCGGGCGACCTGTGGCAGAGGACTTTCGACGAAGTGTCTGCTTCTTACCCAGCAGTAGAGGTGGCTTACAATCACGTCGACGCAAGTTGCATCTATTTAGTGGAAAACCCCAGTCGGTATGACGTGGTAGTCACTGACAATCTCTTTGGGGACATTATCACCGATCTTGCTGGGGCCGTATCGGGGGGCATCGGATTAGCTGCGTCGGCGAATTTGAATCCCGAACGTACGGGTCCATCGCTCTTCGAACCAGTTCATGGTGCGGCTCATGATATCGCAGGAACGGGCAGAGCCAATCCTATTGCAGCCATCCGTTCGATGGCATTGATGTTAGATTTTCTCGGCGAGACAGAGGCCGCAAGTGCCATTGAGAAATCGCTTGAAACCTCACCCCCACAAGGACTCAGCACCAAGGCTATTGGTGACTTTTACGCAGAAAGGGTATAGAAATGCCAATTACCACCACCGAAAAGATTTGGATGGACGGCGAGCTCGTTCCTTGGCAGGATGCTCAAATCCATGTTCTCACACATGGGTTGCACTATGGTTCGGGCGTTTTTGAGGGTATCCGAGCATACCCAACAGCCCAAGGTCCCGCGGTGTTTAGATTAAAGGAACACATTGCAAGGCTGTTCACGTCGGCGAAGATTTTAATGATGGAAATTCCCTTCAGCGAGGAAGAACTCGTCGAGGCTACAAAAGCAGTTGTGCGAGAGAATCACCTTGACTCCTGCTACTTGAGGCCGATTGCCTACCTTGGTTACGGCGAAATGGGGCTAAATCCGCTTAGCTGCGAAGTGAAAGTAGCGATAGCGGCTTGGCCTTGGGGAGCATACCTCGGAGATGAAGGTGTGGAAAATGGCATCAGGGTAAAGATTTCTTCTTGGCAGCGCCATGATCCAAACTCAGTTCCGCCAGCTGCGAAGTGTACCGGAATGTACGTTAACTCATCTCTGGCAAAAGTCGAAGCGGTGAAGTCGGGTTACGACGAGGCGATCATTTTGTCGTCTTCGGGCAACGTTTCGGAGTGCACGGGCGAAAACATTTTTGTATATCGCCACGGGAGGCTAATGACCCCGCCGACCTCAGCCGGTGCGTTAGAGGGGATCACCCGATCGACAATAATGACCATCGCCTCCGATCTCGGTATAAAGGTGACCGAAGAGAACATGGTCCGATCTGACCTATATTTGGCCGACGAGATGTTCCTGACCGGCACGGCGGCCGAAGTCGTTCCGGTCGCGTCGGTGGATGATCGAGCGGTGGGAACCGCCAAGCCCGGTTCGGTGACGAAGTCGATCCAAAAGGCATACCACCAAGTAGTTCGCGGTGAATTAGCGGACTACAAGGAGTGGCTCGATTATGTCGGCTGACCTCCCATTGGGGGTGCTGCCCGCCCACGTAGATATCTACGATACGACTTTGCGGGATGGGTCTCAGCAAGAGGGCCTCTCCCTAACGGTAGACGACAAGTTGCGGGTAGCTCGACAGCTCGATTCCTTGGGGGTAGCGTACATTGAAGGTGGATGGCCGGGAGCAAATCCGAAAGACGAAGAGTTTTTCAAAAGAGCACCATTGGAGCTCAAGCTATCTACCGCCGAGCTAGTCGCCTTCGGGTCGACGAGGAGGCCGTCGGGGAAGGCTGAGGACGACGTAGTCCTAAAGGCACTCGTCGCTGCTGGTACGGAGACCGTATGTATCGTCGCTAAGTCATGGGATTATCACGTGAAGGAAGCACTACGAACCTCGCTCGAAGAGGGGGTCAAGATGGTGCACGATTCCGTTTCCTACTTAGTCGCAGGGGGGCAGAAGGTTTTTTTGGATGCCGAACACTTCTTCGATGGTTATAAGGCCAATCCAAAGTACGCTCGTCGGATTTTATTAGCGGCACAGGATGCCGGGGCCTCCTCGCTAGTCCTTTGCGACACCAATGGGGGGAGCCTTCCTTTTGAGGTTGAAGAGATAGTTGGTTCCCTACGAGGTGACTTTTCGGTCGATCTTGGCGTGCATTTTCACAATGATTCCGGCTGCGCTGTTGCTAACTCCTTGGCGGCGGTTCGTGAGGGAGCTACCCAGGTTCAGGGGTGTGTAAACGGTTATGGGGAGCGGACGGGCAATGCCGATCTGACCAGCACTATTCCGAATCTGACACTCAAGATGGGCGTTGATACGATTCCGAGGGATCGCATCAAGGTCTTGACCTCGGTTTCGAGGCACATATCCGAAATCGTTAATCTTGCGCCATCCAATCAGGCTCCATACGTTGGCCACTCGGCATTTGCCCATAAGGCTGGACTCCACGTTTCGGCCCTGGTAAGAAAGAAGGACGCATACGAACATATTGATCCCTCTGAAGTTGGCAATGGAACGAGGTACGTCGTTTCCGAGATGGCCGGGAGGCAATCCGTTGCCATCAAGGCCCAAGAACTTGGCCTTGAGCTAGCAGGGGATGAGGTAAAGACGGTCCTCGAGGACCTAAAAGACCTAGAACATAAGGGTTACCACTTCGAAGCCGCAGATGGTTCACTGGAGCTTCTGATGCGAAAGGCCAAAGGTTGGTCCCAACAGTATTTCACTTTGGAATCCTTCAGGGTAATGACCGACTACCGCGAAGGTGGTGAGGCAATTACAGAGGCCACGGTCAAGCTATATATTGGTGAGGACCGAGTTATCGCGACAGCAGAGGGCAACGGTCCGGTCAATGCACTAGACGGGGCTTTGCGAAAGGCTTTATCTGGCCACTTTTTCGAACTCTCCCAGATGTATCTGACCGATTTTCGGGTCAGGGTATTGGATTCGTCGCTGGGCTCTGGTGCGGCGGTTCGGGTGCTACTCGACTCCACCGACGGTTCTGACAGCTGGGCAACAGTGGGAGTTTCGCCGAACATAATCGAAGCATCATGGCACGCTCTCGTGGATTCGATCGTGGTCGGTCTATTAAAGCTTACCGGAGTTGAGGCTTCGAGTTAGTCAACTGGCTAGCGAGCGAATAGGCTCTAATTGAGACGTTATGTGACCCTCGTTGGAGGTTTTTCTAAGTGACACAGCCCGACTACGTACCAATTGCTGAATCTGAGGAGGTTCGGAAGTTTTGGGTCCAGCCTGCATCTCCCGAGGCCGGAGTTGTAAAGGCTAGTCAACTCAGCCTTCCTGATCAACACCGAGGTGACAGGAGGGGTAGTCCTGGCCCGGATATGGGTTACGCACTGAAGTTAGGCCAGAGGTTAAAGGGAACACTCGAGTTATCCCCCCACGAGCACGAAGAGGATGCGATCGCTGCAGTAGTGGCGCTGGCTATGAAGAGGGCTTCACTATTCGGAAGGGCTCCCGTCTCGACAGACCTCGAAGTCTCTGCGAGTCTCCTCGGATACAGAGGGGGCGTTTCACTCGAAATCAAGGCAAAAACGGCCAAACTTACCTTCGGGGTTTCTCATGATTACCAGCGCCTTAGGACACTGGTCGACTCGGTGATTGAAGAATCTCTTCGCCTTCCGCTCGATAAGGCAAAGGCTCTCGCTGCGAGCTAATTCATCGGATCCTAACGGGCGAGGCTTTTGGCCCGTCAAAAGGATACGGTCCTAATGCCAAAATGGATATAGGCATTTATGGACGGGTTTACTGATTAGAAAAGGGTGGGACGCTAGCGTCCCACCCTTTTTTGGGAGTACTAAACACGAATCAGGTTTTATTTTCCCGATAGAAATCTCTCCAGATCAGTCTGTAAATCCCTATCTTTTCGGGTATCGATCGAATTCCCGGTATGAAGGGGACCAGCAACAGGGCTAGGGTCAGGACGGCCATTGTCGACATGACAAGGGCGTCGGCGTTCCCAGATGAGGAATAGGGCGGAATCTGATACCACATGGTGTACAGCCAGAGCCAAGGCTGCCCCGGAAAGTTCCCGGTCTCGTTCATCATCCCCCATTGGGTTCCTAATAGGTGGTCGGTTTGTGCCAGCTTGGCTAGATAGCTACCGTCGGAGATGAAGAGCAAAGGTTTGGTGTAGTTGGTTTCATAGAATTGACCCGAACCTTCCACCGCTCCGTCGAGTGCCCCCGACTGGGCCATATTGAGCTCCTGACTCATCAGTTCACCAATTGGTCCAGAGTTCGACTTTGGCATCGATACCGTTTCGCCAACTTGCTTGGCCTTGGCCAAGGCTTTGTCATAGGCATCCATCCATTTTCCCTGGACCGAGCTGGAGGAACTTTTCCACACAGCGATGGCCTGGGTCAATGCGGGATTGTTGGGCAGAGTAGAAAGTGGATTCAGGACAAAGTCATTGGGTGGATTGACCCTAATGTGTACGCCAACTAAGTTTTCGAGCGAAATGGGTCCAATATATTGGCCGGTTCCGTGGACGGCGTTGTAAGGCGCACCATAACTCGCTGAAGGTGACGTGCCCGCCAACTCTTCGGCGGCAGTGGTGACAAAGTCGACGGGATCGGCTATCGACCACCTTTTCAATGTGGCTGGCGAGCGATCGGGAGAAGAAAATACCACCGATAAAAGTACCGTCGCCACGACGACTACTATAAATCCAACGGTAAATTCCTTGATTATGTCGTAGGGACGATACTTCCCTCCCCAACTTTTTACATCTTCCTTGGGGTCCTTGTTTGCACCTATAGGCGGGACCACCCCGCGGAGTCTGACCTGCAGGACGTGTACACCTACGATCAAGAGGACAATTAGGGGGAGGAGCAGGATATGCCACATGAACATCTGTCCGAAGTTCAAGACGTTGAAGAAGGCTCCTACTCCCATGGAGTTGAGGCCATCTTTCGCCTGGGTGGATATCCACTGCGAGTCAAAGTTTTGCTGCGAAACGTAGCCAGTGAATGCGGCTCCAATTGAAGTCAAAAAGGCGAGGACCCCAGTTATCCAGGTGATTGCCCTTCTGCCCCTCCACGCAGCCATGAAGAACTTTCCCCATAAGTGCACGACCATGAAGAGAAAGAAAAGCTCAACGCTCCATAGGTGTAGGGAATTGACGAAGTGACCATAGCTGGACTCATGCCACCAACTAGGACCTTCTATCGCCAGTATCGCTCCAGAGATAGAGACCATCAGGAAGGCTGACAAAGTCAGAACCCCAAAAACGTATATCCAGCTGGAGACGTATTCGGGCTGTCGATCCGGCATGAGTTTTTCCGGTGGCAGATAGGCCAAGGACATCCGACGGAGCTTTGCAGTCCACTGGTTTTGGTCCTCGGGGGAGTCGGCCATCTTCTTTAGTACTTCTGGACTTACTTGTGGGGTCACCTCGGGTCACCACCTTTGCGGTGCGGGAATGGTACCAACACCGCAAGTACAAAGAGGATAATAAGAATTATTATGACGGACAGGTTCCCGTAGGATATCTGCACGAATCCAATGTGCAGATAGTTCCCGGGTCCGTTGAGATTTACCAGAGCCCCGAACATTGAGACCAAGGACAGCAATAATGTCAAACCGCCCATCTCCCTTCACTTTTAGCTCACACGGTTAGAGCTATTCAACTTGATAGTAGTTGAATAGCTTAAGGTAATAAAGTCCTTTTGTGGGAGGTACTTGTACTCAAAGCGGATTAGGCGAAAGATCTGATTGTGGCTTTTATTTCTATCGAGTATTTCTATCGAGGCTGCACTGTCTATTCCGGGCATGTATTCGAAAGCACCCGTATCAGCGTCTGCTCGATCGACACTGGTCTTGGCGTAGTTGAGAGACCCAATTTTCGAGATTACTTCCTTCGGCCTAATTCCGTAAATTACCTGCCTAGCGCATTGATTTAGCTTGATGATAGGCCGAAGTGCGGAATACATAGAGTCGAACATCGAGAGCCGAACATGTAGAGCCGAACATGTAGAGCGCAATTGCCGACTTGAAGTGGCCCTTTGCAAAGGGTCATCTTTGGGAGTCTAGGCGAGGAGCCGGAAATACGGAATTTGCGTGGGTGTAAAAGCTAATTTCTGGGTATTTCGACCCAAGGGGTATCCTTGTCGTTTCTTAAGTCGCCTGGTAAGCCGAGTACTCGCTCCCCAAGTATGTTTCGCATGATCTCCGAGGTCCCTCCTTCGATTGAGTTTGCTCGTGAACGAAGAAATGTCTTGGCGATATCCCTTTCTCCTCCCGAAGAAACACGTGCAAAATCGGGCCGGGTCATTTCGTAGCTGGAGTACAGCAGCCCTCTGGGTCCAAGCAGCTCGAGGGCGTATTCGTAAATCTTCTTGTTGAGCTCTGCATACGCGAGCTTTGCGACCGAACCCTCTGGCCCAGGGTTTCCAGCCCTCCTAAGTTGACTAGCCCTAATGTTGGTGAGTCGGTTTGCCTCCGCAGCAGTCCATAGTTTCATGAACTCTTCGCGTTGGGCTCCTCCGTGAGGCGCTGTTCTTTCCCAAGTGCGACGGAGGTCTCCTATGGCTCCGGAACCTCGATTCACGATATTCCCGCCGATCGAGACCCTCTCGTTCATCAGCGTGGTTATGGCTACTGACCATCCCTGCCCGATGTCGCCAAGCCGCCAAGCATCCGGGATCCTTAGGTCGTTGAAATAGACTTCGTTGAATTCCGCCTCTCCGGTCATCTGCCGGAGGGGTTTTACCTCCACGCCTTCGGCTCTCATGTCGACGACGAAATAGCTGAGCCCCTTGTGCTTCGGCGAAAAGGGATCGGTCCTCGCAAGTAGCATTCCCCAGTTCGAGACGTGGGCGAGCGTGGTCCAGACCTTCTGGCCGGTAATGATCCATTCGTCTCCATCCTTTGTGGCTCGGGTCGACAGGGAAGCAACATCTGAACCTGCTCCTGGTTCGGAGAAGAGCTGACACCAGATATCCTCACATGTGTAACACCTCCGGAGCAGCTCCATCGACAGTTCCTTGGAACCGTGTGTGAGCACGGTAGGCATCGCCATACCGACACCAATAGGGTTGCGCATAAAGCTGATTGGGGCATTGGCCTTTCTTAGCTCGCTAGCAACAAACTCGTTGAGAGCCGGTGAAAGTGCTAGTCCACCCAGCCCAACGGGGTACTGGGTGTATGCAAGACCTAAATCAAACTGCTTACCCCAGAACTCCTCGGCCGGAGTTTTATCCGGAGGAAATTCCCTTAGCAACTCTTCGACAAGAGACCTTACCAGCATCAAATCTTCCGATTTGACTTCAGTCTCCCCAGACGCTCGCAGTTCCACACGCCACCCCTTTGGAAATCCATCCGACTATCTAAGTCCGGACGGAACCTCGGGTCTCACTTTAGCAAATGTCGATGCTGGATATTCTGCACCTACCGCTCGTTAGTTATTTGATTGAGTTACCTTTTTTAGGCTAAAAAGTTGTATCTGCCGAGGTGGCGGCCTAGTGTTGGACTTGTTTATGCGAAAGAGGTAGTGGTGCCAGGCTTTTCTCTAAATGAGGCTCAGTCCGAGTTCAAGTCGGTAATGGACGGTTTCGTCGCCAGTCGCATTGCCCCACACGCGGCGCAGGTTGACAAGAATGGCGAATTCCCGTGGGAGAGCTTTAAGGCTTGCGTTGAAATGGAATTGCCGGCCATGGGGGTTCCAGCCGCCTACGGGGGAGTGGGAGCAGACGCGGTAACGCAGGCAGTAATGGTGGAGCAGTTAGCCAAGGCCTGTGGATCTACCAGCCTGGCAATCCTTATTTCGAAACTTGGGATGATTCCTGTCATAAATTGGGGATCCGAGTACTTGAAGTCGAAGTATTTACCGAAAATTGCCTCTGGCGAAGCCCAAGCCTCTTATTGCCTTTCTGAAGCCGAGGCTGGATCTGACGTTGCTTCGATGACAACGAGAGCGGTAAAAGACGGGGACAGCTACGTAATCACCGGTACTAAGTATTGGATTACCAACGCCGGAATCTCCGACACCTATACGGTCTTTGCCAAGACCGACCCGACCGCCGGCCACCGTGGAATTTCCGCCTTCCTGGTAGAGGCGGACTGGGGGGTCAAGGTATCCAAGCTCGAAAAAAAGGTCGGAATGAGGGGAAGTCCTACCGGTGAGGTCGTTCTCGACGAGGTAAGGGTGCCGAAGGAGAACCTTATCGGCGAAGAGGGCCAAGGTTTTTATATCGCTATGGGCACCTTGGATCGCTCTAGGCCGACCATTGGCGCTCAGGCGGTTGGAATAGCCCAGGGAGCACTCGACGCCGCCGTTGCCTACATAAAAGAGCGCAAGCAATTTAAGCGGCCGATATCTGACAATCAAGGCATACAGTTCATGGTCGCTGACATGGCGATGAAACTGGAAGCAGCGAGGCTTCTGGTATATAAAGCCTGCTCGTTGGTGGATCACGATCCAAATTCTGAGTTATCGAAGTTCGGCGCTATGGCGAAGGCTTTCGCTTCTGATACTGCGATGTCGATAACGGTCGACGCACTGCAGTTGTTTGGCGGGTATGGATATACAACCGAGTTTCCCATGGAGCGTTTTATGCGAGATGCAAAGATCACTCAGATCTACGAGGGAACCAACCAAGTTCAGAGAATCGTTATCGCAAGGAACGTCATAGCTTAGCAAGTGGCTCTCGCGGCCCCGGAGATGCTAGGCCAAATGCTCGAATAAGTTACCTATTCTTACCGACTAGGCAGAGCCAATCAGAGTGGTGAAACGTTGATCACACCCCTTGTCGACCCGTTTTCTCAACCTATTAGAGGAGGCGCTAGAGCAGCAGTTTGGATGTTTTGCCACCTAAGGGGGCCTGTGGTCCATGCCTCCCTATCTCCCATAGTCCCTCATTTATACCCCTAATCCTGAGTGAAGGGGAAGGTTTGACCATGGAGAAGATGGCGGAGCAGAGCTATAAGGCATGAAAGTGAAATCTTGATTTGCCATTTGATTTTAGTTTTATCCAAACTTCTAACCGGTCTGAGCGGCTGTGACCAGGTTCGGGCAATATGGAGAGCGGAACCTATAATCGATCTCGCTATTTGAACATTTTGGGTTAATTGGCTTTAAGCTTAAATGAGTGACTCCGCTTGCCTGGCAATGCGGTACGCTCCCAAGGTAGGAGCGCGAGGGGAAGTGAGTCGTTGGTGACGCTTTGCTGTCTCTGACTTGTGTGGTTCTAGTCCTTGATCGAGCTGAAGAAGTGACAGCTAAACGGGGCGGATTGGACGAGACAAGGTGGTTGGCTTTGACTTACGGGGACTCCTCGTCGGATCGGTTCTGATTCCGACGAATTGCAAGTTGGTCTACTGGTTCATTTTGAGCCAAGGAGGAAATCGGATTGGAACCGAGAATTGGAGTGGTCGGCTGCGGACTGATGGGTTCGGGTATCGCAGAAGTTTGTGCGAGGTCAGGCCTAGATGTAATCGTGGTCGAATCCAATAAAGAAGCCTTGATGAGGGGTCAGGATAAGGTGGCGTCCTCTCTCGCCCGCGCCGCCAAGGGTGGCAAGATTACCGAGGCGGAGAGGGAAAGGTCTATCGAACTCCTCACTTTTTCCGAGGAGATGGAGGCACTCTTTGACCGCGACATCGTCATAGAGGCGATTGTCGAGTCAGAGGTAGCAAAAATCGACGTATTCAAAGGTCTCGACTCCATTGTCAAGTCTGAGGATGCGATCCTCGCCTCGAACACCTCTTCGATTCCGATAATGAAGCTTGCGATGGCGACTAAGCGTCCGGCGTCGGTGATTGGAATCCATTTTTTCAATCCAGTTCCAGTACTACCGCTGGTCGAATTGGTGCGGTCGCTTTTGACTTCGGAAGTCGTTGAGAAGAAGGCCCAGGAGTTTGCCGAAGGACTTCTTCATAAGACCGTCATCAGGTCGAAGGACCGAGCCGGGTTCATTGTCAATGCTTTGCTGATCCCATATCTACTTTCGGCGGTTCGGATGTTCGAAACCGGGTTTGCGAGTGCCGAGGATATCGATCAGGGAATGGTGAAGGGTTGTGCTCATCCGATGGGACCCCTCGCTTTGACCGACCTTATCGGGCTTGATACGACGATGGCGGTCGCCGAGTCGCTCTATGAGGAGTTCAAGGAGCCGCTATATGCTCCGCCGCCACTGCTATCGCGAATGTGCGAAGCGGGACTTTTAGGGCGCAAGAGCGGGCGCGGTTTTTACGACTACTCAAAGTAGTTAGCTCCGGCTCACTGTATCGGTGCAACTAGCATCGAGTAATCATGTATGAAGCTCCAAGAGTAAGGTTTGCGCCATCGCCGACGGGTTACTTTCACGTCGGCGGTGCGCGTACTGCCCTTTTTAACTGGCTATTTGCTAAACGTTTCGGAGGTGTCTTCGTTCTAAGGATTGAAGACACCGATGAGGCGCGAAACCGGCCCGAATGGATTGACGGCATCTGCTCCGCCCTGAAGTGGCTCGAGATCACTTGGGACGAGGGACCCTATTTGCAGTCTGAGAGGTTAGACCTTTATACGAGGGCCGCTCAGAGCCTCTTTGACGCTGGTAAGGCTTACTACTGTGACTGTCAGCGATCGGAGATCGACGAGCGTGTTAAGACGGCCGGTCTGCCGCCTGGGTACGACGGTTTCTGTCGTGACCGTGGACTAGAAGTGGCGCCGGGTCGTGCGTTGAGATTCAAGGTGCCCAAAGATGGCGAGACGGTGGTCGATGACCTTGTTAGGGGTAAGGTGGCCTTTGATAATGGCACCATCGATGACTTCGTTCTGGTCAAGGGGAATGGGGCTCCCCTTTTCGTACTCGCAAATGTCGTCGACGACCTTGACATGCGGATCACTCACGTCATAAGGGCTGAGGAGCATCTTCCCACTACGCCCAAGGCAATCTTGGTGTATGAGGCCCTGGGTCAGAAGGCGCCACAGTTTGCCCATGTTCCAGTACTGGTAAATGAGAAGCGGCAAAAGCTCTCAAAGAGGCGTGACAGGGTTGCGGTAGAGGACTACAAGGAGATGGGATTTCTCCCCGAAGCGATGGAAAACTACCTAGTACTTCTGGGCTGGAGCCCCGGGGATGACCGTGAATTTCTTACCAGGAACGAAGAGCTGGAGCTTTTTAGCCTGGATAGGGTTGGCCACTCACCTTCGTTTTTCGATGTTACCAAAATGCTTCATTTCAATAAGCATTATATTTCGCTGCTTTCGCCAGAGGATTTATTGCAAGCCGCCATGCCTTATCTCGAGGCCCGCGACTTTTGGAACGGTTCATCAGACCAGCGAAGCAGCTTCTTGAAGCTAGCTCCGGAGATCTGCACCAGGATCGGTCTTCTTTCGGAAGTGCCCTCGATGGTAGACTTCATCTACCAGGATCATGTTAAATTTGACGAGGGCGCATTCGGCTCGGTAACTTCCGACAGCAGTTCAAAGAGACTGCTCGAAAGGTCGGTGGAGATTTTTTCGAGTCTCGACTATTTTGGACGGGAAGAGTTGGAGGCGGCTTGCAGGGCGTGGGCAGAGGAGAGCGGACTAAGCCTCAGGAAACTCCAGGTACCAATTCGGGTTGCAATCACCGGCAAAAAGATCGGCCCTCCACTCTTCAGTGCCATGGAGGTGCTGGGTAGCGAGGCTTGTCTGAGCCGCCTTGCTGAACTGGCGAGCATGCTAACAGAAGCGGTTTGAGAACGGCCCACGAACACAGCGGGACTAGTACCCCTCGCCACCATTTGATGCTAGCCGTCTTGCTGGTTTTGGTAATTGCTCCCCTCAGTTACCTTGTGGCCTGTTTTGGTGAGGTCTATCTAACCTCGTTGGTTACCTACCATAAAAAGGCGGACGCTATCGTGGTTATGGGAGCTGCGGAGTTCGATGGCGTGCCTTCTAAAGTGCTTGCTGCGCGCCTCAATCAGGCCAGTAATCTTTTTGCTAAGCACCTGTCCTCGCTAGTTATTTTGACCGGCGGCAAAGAGGGGAACGACAAGTTTACCGAAGCCATTGCGGCAAAGTCATACCTTTTGAGGCTGGGAATTCCCGCACTGGATATCGTTTCTCTTTCAGCCGGAAGGGATACCTTTGAGGAGGCCGACGCGGCCACAACATACCTAAGGCGGCGAGGCTATAAATCGGCCTTGATAGTTTCCGACCCATTTCACAGTTTCAGAGCGACACAGATCTTTTCACAACTGGGCTTGGACGTTTACCCATCTCCCACCAGGACTTCTCCGATACGAGGCGAACTGGCGCTGCGATATATGGCGCGAGAAGCGCTAGCCGTGGCGGCAGGAAACTTGATAGGATACAGAAGCCTCAGCGATCTACTACATGGAGCGCCGCTAGTCCGGCTATGGTGATTGTTGGCTTTAAGCCATTCGGGGGTGGTGTAATCGGCAACACTACAGGTTCTGGCCCTGTCATTGGGGGTTCGAGTCCTCCCCCCCGAGCTCAAGGTTGGTGGGTGCAATCCGCACCCACCAACTATGGATGATGAGGTCCTTAGCGGCGGTGCCTTCGAAGGTTGTCACTAGTATCTAAGGTCTTGAAATTGTTGGCCCCATCGTCTAGAGGCCTAGGACATCACCCTCTCAAGGTGGAGACACGGGTTCAAATCCCGTTGGGGCTGCTAGGGGTTAGTAAATTTGCTAACCCTGCTATTGCTTCGCACGCAGAGTGCGCCAATTTTCAATTCTCGCAATCTCGCCGGTTGTGTCACTGCTCGGAACGGTTCTCATTTAGGTTAGAGGGTGGGCAGTTATTTTTATCGCTAGCTCGGTCGACCGAATTTATGGCTCTATTAGTACGGGAGGAACGGAGATGCGGGTCTATATAGACGGAGAGGTCCTAGCAGAGCCAGACGCAAAGGTATCAGTCTTTGATCACGGTCTAGTGACGGGAGACGGAGCATTCGAGACCCTTGCGGTGTACCAAGGTCAGGTGTTTGCGACTTCGAGGCACCTTGCCAGACTGGAGAGGACTTGCAAAGGTATGAGGCTGGACCCACCGGACCTGGCTGAAGTTGAAAAGGCAGTTAGGAGGGTCGTCGAAGAGAATGGGATTGTCGATGGAAAGGTCAGGATTACCTATACCGCCGGCGATTCAGGGCTAGGTTCGGCTAGGTCGAATTCAAAACGGCGCCTGATCGTCGCCTGCGAGGCTGGCGAGCGCACTACCTCTTAAACCAACGTCGCTATCTCTCCTTGGCCTAGGAGTGAAGTGGGTGTGCTAGCTGGGCTGAAGACCACCTCCTATGCCGAAAACGTAATCTGCCTGGACTGGGCTTTAGAAAGAGGGGCTAGCGAGGTAATCTTCAAAAACCTCAAGGGTCACCTCTGCGAGGGTTCTGGGAGTAACATTTTTTTTGTTCAAAATGGCCAGCTTTACACTCCAGCGGTCTCAACCGGCTGCTTGGCAGGTGTGACTCGAGACCTAATTGTTGAAAGACTTGGTGCTAAGGAGATCGAGATCGAGGCGGAGGTACTTTATCACGAGAGTGTCCAGGAAGCTTTTCTCTCCTCGACACTGAGAGAAGTACAGCCAATAGCGATGATCGACTCGAGGAGGTTCTCGGATGTTCCTGGCCCAATTACCGCTGAGACGGCTCGTGGATTTCAGGAGATACTCGCCGAGGGGATGAATCCCTAGACTCCCACGGTTGGTAGAAGCTTAGATCTGCCATTTGCTGCTGGGGGCTGTATATCGGGGTCGCCTGGGCCCGTCAAATGAGCCGTAAGTAGAAGAGCCGTAAGTGAGTGGAGGTCGTTTTGGACAGATCTTCGATTATAAGAGATTTCCGATCGGTCGGAGATTGCGAGGAAGCGGTTTTTGTCAGAGTCGTTGCTATGACCGGTTTTGGGGGACGTGAATCTGGCGAAATTTTGCTCATTTCAAACGAATCCAAGTGGGGTCGTCTCTTCGGCGATGATCTTGGAAACGAGTTTTACGACAGAGCTAGGCAAGCAGGTAGTTCGTCTTCAAAAGCGGAGTTTTTTGAATGGCCCATTGGTGATAGTAAAGCAGTCGAGCTCGGCTTGGCGTGTGGTGGGGTAGCCACCATAGGATCTCATATTGTGTCTTCCCTGCCGCTGGAGTTCTTAGACGCATTAGCACGCAGAATTCCGGTCACCCTGGTCACCGGTGGAGAGCCTCAAAAAGCTGCAGTGATAGTTGGGGTTCGAAACGAGGTTCAGCTGGTGACCTCGGGATATCCCGTCAATGTGCTTGACAGGGCGAAAGAAGTTCACTCTCGCAGCCTTGATTTTGTTGAGCGAATTTCCTTTGAAGGCAGTGATTTTTTGATAGAGAGTTATGCGCCTCCCTCGCTGGCATTGGTGGTGGGAACGGGGACTTTAGCCAGGGCGGTTGAATCCCAGTTTCGTATGGTTGGTATGGAAGTTAGTACGAGCGACTCGGGTGGGGACGCTTTGGAAATAGCCCAATCCCTTGGACCGAATGACGCATTAATTCTTCTGTCGCACGACCACGACTTGACCACGCCTATCGCAACCGCCGTACTCGAGACGTCCTTAGAGACCTATATAGGAAGCCTCGGTTCGCGGCACACCCAACAAGAAAGGCGAAAGCGCCTTGCGAACTTCGATCTTAGTGCTAGCTTTTTTGGTCCGGTTGGGTTCGACTTAGGATCCCGTACCCCATCCGAGACTGCTCTTGCAATATGTGCTGAATTTCTGGCCTATAGAAACCAACGCGCAGGGCGGTCCCTGCGAGATACCCAGGGACCTATTAACGGCTAATGTTCTGCTTAGTACCGCTTGTACCTAGCGGTATCGCTTACTAGACGACGGGGAGGGTCAGCGAGATAGATTCTGAGCTGTGCCTTTTCTCGGTGGGTCTGATCGCAGTGCCTATGGCAAGGAATTCGGTTGCGTGCTCACCCCAAACATGGTTTGAGACGACGAGATTGGTGCCAACTATCCCCGAGGCAGCGGAGCGCTCTGCCTCGGCTTGCATTCTAGAGAGGGCCAACTCTCGAGCTGTATAGATGTCTTGGGTATATTGTGCCATTTCCACATTGGTGCCGGTCTGTTTCAGAGCTGACATCATCGACTGGTGGGCCACGTGATATACGCAGGTTCCTAGGCAGAATGAAACGGGAACATATCCCCTTTGGGCGAGCAGGAACATATCCTGTCCGGAGAGGTCCGATGTAAATGGCCTTCCGTCAGGACGCTTCGACTCCCCTGGAGTATCCTTGCTCCTCACCGCAGTACCGGCAGCGATGAACTCCAGGACGTCTTGCCCCCATGCATACATATTCATCTCAATGTGCACTCCGCAGATTCCATCTGCTTCCAATTCGGCGGCCTCCGCCTCCATCCTGCTAAGTGCTAATTCTCTGGCCGAATACATAGCTTGGGTCAGTACCGTCAGCTCCTGTGAGCTTCCCCACCTGGCTATTTGAATCCCTACATGGTAGATCGAGGTGCCCATGACAAAGCCCAATGGCTGATATCCAACGTCATCGAGTAGCGCGAATTCTGATACCGAAAGATCTGAAGTGAAGGTCTTGCCGGTCGGAGACCCAAGCGTATGTGACAGCCTGGTCTTGGCCGGTTGTATTGAAATTTGGTCCATTTAGTCCTCCAAGTTGCGCGAGGTTTGCGCAATTCAAAACCTACCACTTACACCTGAGCACAAGAGTCCCGAGTGGTACTCTTTCTTCGTTGGGGGCTCGACT
>JABEUO010000068.1 GCA_013044415.1 Acidimicrobiaceae bacterium | reverse complement strand
ATTCTGGAGCGGATCGGGGACCTTGGTCGATCAGATTTGTCGTTGATTACTTTTGTGGGGCACGAAGGTAGTCACGGGGAATCGGCCACCGAGGAATTTAGGGAAATTGAGCCCCAGTACCTGTGCAAGAGGTAGGTGGGTGTAAATTTCATACCTGTTCGAGTGGACCCTGGCTATGGGCTTGATCGTTGAGCGTCAAAGGAAGAGGAATGACAGAAGGAGAGAGACAGCACAAGGTACGGAATTATGGTCCGTGGCTAACGGCGTTGTTAGTTTTGGTAATAGGCGGCTTTCTGCTTTCGATTCTGACCGATAACTATACCCAGCTCTCCATCAGTGTTTCGGTGATGCACCTCCTGCGGGGCTTGATAATTCTAGTCATAGGACTAGCGCTTTCAAGGATTATCAAAGAACACCTCCTTCGCAAGAACTTCGATTCCATGTCCGCCAGGCAGCGAACGGTAGCTGGTTTTGGGACTCAGCTATTTCTATACCTTGGCCTAGCTTTGGCGGTGCTCGCTGCATTGGGAGTTGGGCTCTCTAGCGTCATCTTTGGCGGTGCATTTCTAACCGTATTGATCGGCCTTGCCGGACAGAGCATGTTTACCAATATCCTGGGTGGTATATGGCTGGTTCTGTTTCAGCCCTTTCAGGTAGGCGATGCTGTCAGCTTTATTACTTGGCAGTACCCAATTTTGATGCCTTCGTTTCCCCATGAGGCCCTCAAGCCGGTCTACAACGGGCGGATAATAGACATTAATCTTATGTACACGTCGCTCTTGACCGACGATGGTGAATCGATGGTGGTTCCTAACGGTATCCTCGCACAGAGCGCAATTACGAACCGGACGAAGACCCAGTCGAGGCGTACCAGGATTCGTTGTGAGGTGCCTATCTCAATTGACCCAAAGGATTTTGCTAAAGAGCTCTCTGGCCTCCTCGACGACTCGAGTTGTCAGATCGAGATGACCGACGTCTCTCTGGCTAGCTATTTCATGCGCGTTACCTTGTGGTCTCAGGGCACTGACGACGAAAAACGGGACGAGATACTCAGCTCCGCGTGGAAGGTGATTACCCGGTTAGCACCAAGAGAGTCATGAAGTCACCTTATTAGCTAGCTCAAACCATGATGGGCCGAGCAACAGTTCAGATCAGTTGATGTGAGTGCGAACGAACCAGAGTGGGGCCGATCCCATTGGAGGCCTCTTGGGTAGGCGGCTAGTATGGTGTGATGTACATCCCGAAACACTTTGCCACAAAGGACGACCGTCAAATCGAGGAGTTTCTCAAAGACATCGGGGCTTGTGACTTGATTACCGTTTCTGGTGATTCACTCCTGATATCGACCTTGCCTATGTTGCACGTGCCTTCTCCTTCTAAGCAAGGATGGGGAACGCTGCAAGGTCACCTGGCTCGACAGAATCCACACGTCCGCGTCGAGGGGGGTGGCGTATCGGTGGTGATAGTTAGGGGAGTTAGCGGATATGTCTCTCCTGGATGGTATCCATCGAAGCTGGATGGGGGCAAAGTAGTTCCTACCTGGGATTATGTAGTCGCCCATATTTACGGTCGGCTCACCATTAAAGATGATCCACTTTGGACAAGAGACCTGGTAGATCGACTGACCAATCACCATGAGGCTCGCATGGAGACGCCTTGGAGTATCGACGAGGCCCCAGCTGATTTCATAACAGCTCAGCTAAGGGCGATCGTAGGGGTCGAGTTGGAAATCGACCGAGTTGAGGCGAAGTTTAAGTTAAGTCAGAATCGCGCCAGAGGAGATGTGCTCGGGGTCATAGATGCCCTATCCGGAATCGATGACGACCTTGCGCTCGAGATTAGGCGAGCGAACGACTTCAACTGAGCGAGGTTTGCTTAGACGGACCATAGCGTACTCGTCAGCTCACACTGGCAAGTGGATACGATGAACAGAAGCTCTGACCATGCCAAAGCTCATTTAAAGAGAAGTCAGCCGGCTGGCTCTAATCTGCAAATAGGAGAACTATTTCACGCCAGAGACTTCGTCAGCCTTGGAAGTGGCAGAAAGGGTGATTTCGTTTAGGCCCAGCCACTTCGGTGGTGGGATGGGGAGATGGGCAGTGGCGAGGATGTGCACCGTCGCCGTCGAGCCGCTCGAGGTTAAGTAGAATCCGCTGACCCGGTAGTCATTGGGGTATGAAATAGAGCTTAGGTAAGAGGTAACCTGATTCTCGGCGTAAGTTTGGTTGATGACCAGCTTGCCTGAGGTGAAGAAAGCTGACTGAGAGAGGCTTCTAGCTCCAAGTAGTGCACAATCTGCGGCGAGATGGTCGGTACGTAGCTGGAGAATTGACAGCGAGGCGGAGTCGATGGCCACACAGCAGAAGAGTAGGGAGACCATTACCATCGTCGGGACGAGAATGAGTGTTGAGCCGCTGGATGGACCGAATGCGGCGCCAATAGGGAGCTTCAAATAACGTCGAAGTCGGCCAAGTAGCAGTTTCGATTTTTTTCTAGGCTTTCTATGGGGCCGCACAACCCTTTTCTCCTGCAACTGCGTAGTGATATCCGTCTGTCGGTTGTACTGATGTTGCGGTGAGGGGAACTTGAAGGCCGATTCGAACTGGCCAGACGATGATATTCAGCCCCGAGCTTTCGACCGCCTTTACCGAAATTGCCGAGCAAGGGGAGAGGGTTCCCGAGGTGTTGATACTCACCTGTGACTTGGCAAGACCCAGTAGTGGCTCGTAGCTTGAGGCTAAAGCCGTTGCCTGGATTCCACTAGGTGCCGAAGAAGGCGATAGAACCATCTCACGCGCAACCATATCGGATAGTTCTTGTAGTTTCTGCTTCGTGTCGATCAGCTTTAAAACCGAAAGAACGAGCGAGCTGGAGATCAAAAAGAGCGAGATGCCAAAGATCAGGGCATCGAGCCCAGCAATTTCGCCCACGTCTGAGCGCAACCACGAAAACCCAATTGAATTTGATTTAGCAATTGCCGCCCTCCCAAATTCTTTCCGGAGTGTCCGTTTGTCAAAGTCGGTGCGCTTCAAGACCTTATCCTCCCTCGGTGGGCCAGCTTGAAGCCGCCTTGATCATTCGAAGGTCGAAGGTATCGGCGGTTAGTCCCCCCACTATGCTCGCCGCAGGAACTGCCACCACCACTACCGTCGAAGTTTGGCTTTGGGCTATCGTAATCTTGCTACTGCTATAGAGCTTTCCGAGCTCTAATGATGCCGAGCCGTCCAGCAGGGAAGGTGTCGATTCGTCACTCTGGTATGCGCTGGCCTGCCTAGCCAGGTCGCTGGCAACCCGCATTATTTGGGCTTTAGCAAGTCCTAGTAAACAGACTTCGACCACCATCCAAAGGACGATGAGCGAGATCAGGACGCCAAAGATCGCGGAAATAACCCCGGCGGCCGACTCCTGATTAAATTTGCGTCGCAACTTATTGGCCAAGTTGGGATACCTGGGTTGCCACAGTGGTGGTTGCCTGGTGCATGATGGCCTTAAATGCGATCCAAAGTGCGACACCCAGAAATGCCATGATCATGACGACGATCGCCGCAGAGACCGGACCTTCTCCTCTTTCGTCGTCAATCATTTTTCTCTTCAGCGACGCTACCGCGGTTCCAACCGAGAGGTATGCTCCAACGCTTATCATCACGACCGCCACCCTTGTAGCTGCCACAGTTACCGATTGATGGATATTTCTTCTTGGATACATTTCGTTATTCTCCTTTTTATCTGTTGAGCTTGTTTTCTGTTGAGGCTGTTTTGCGAGGGAGAGCTTGGGCCGTGTTTTAAATTCCACCAAAAGCATGCAGTGCCGATACGAAGGGGATCATGACGAAGATGATTCCAGGGACCAAGGCGGCAACACTCACCGGAATCCAAACTGCCTGCGCTCGCTTGGATAGCTTTTCGGTGAGTTCGAGCTGCTGTCGCCTTCTGAGTGATCGGCTCTGTTCGTCCAGAAGGGCTGGCAGCTCAGGTGATGAATAGTTCGCCTCAAGCAGCCGAATCAAGTGCCCAAAGTCGTCGAGCCGGTATTGCGCTACGACAAGTCCCATAGCCCTTCCGGGATTCGCCCCTCTCCGAATTTCGGCGGAGATCCTCAGCGATGGTACCGACCATGGCCCTTTAATAGTCTTTGGGTACCTGTCTAAGGCTGATTGTATCGATAGGCCGGAAGCTACGAAGGAGCTGATCTGTTCGATATATAAGGGTAGGCCATCTTTCAACTCTCGGATCCGGGCACTCTCATCTTGGTAGATTCGAAGCGACTTGAGAACCAGCAATAAAAGAGGTGACAGTATCCCTGCGAAAAGGGCGGAAGTTGCCGATTTGGTGATTATCGCAACTAGAGCTAAAACGGCTAAGCCGATAGCGGCGTATTGAACGTTTAGCCCACCTACGGCCTTTCTGAAAGCCAGGCTCAGCGATGAAAGCTTGGCATCTTTAGATAATTTTTCGAATACTGGCCGAAGTAGCTTCCCTTGGTAGCTTTTCAGGTGAGTTATCGGATCTAGGCTCGATGGCGCCTTTGGCAGAAAGAACTCGGCGACTCTTTCGTATCTTGACCTTCTGGTCAATGCCTTCACATGCGAAAGGACGAGGATGGAGCCGACGAGACATCCAGCGACCGAAAGTGTCCTTACGAGGCTGAACTCCATCATCGACCCCGTGGTGAGCTGATTCGATCAAGGAGTTTCTTGGCGTATGGGGTAGTTGGCGCCGATCCGATCTCTTCAAAATGTCTGCTTCTAACCTTTGGTAACCCAATGAGGTGAGTAGACCAAATCCAACACAACAGCAAAAGACCAAGGGCGACTGCGCTTAGCGTTATCCCAACCGGAGTTTGGAAACTCTGTCTTCCCCCACCTATGGCCGCCCCCGCTAGGGCCATTCCGATCGGCACTACAAGAACAAATCGCCGCGCAAATATCGCCCCGGCCATCGATGCATTCGCTTCTTTAGCCGCCGCTAGGTCCCAAGACCGATCTTCTCTAAGTCGCTTTAGGCGTGACTCAGTTGAAGTTGAAGCTAGCTCATGGAGTAGTACCATGGTCTGGAGGACGGCGGTGCTCCGCTGATCGGCGAGTTCGTCGGCGATTTGCTTGCACACAAGGTAAAAGTCTCCGGTCAAATTCCAGGTAATGCGGCTACGCTCAAAAACACTCGAAGCCTTTTCGCCAAAGCTTTGGGCCGCTGAAAAGAGTGCATGGGGGATCGCTTCGCCGAGGGTACATACCCGGATCCGCACCTCGTCGATTACGTTGGGCCAGCCCTCGAGTAGTTGATCATGGATAGCGGAGGATTCCGACTGTCGGGTTAAGAAGTTAAGTAGGACGCCAAATAATCCTCCGAGAGAAGCAAGCAACCAGGACCCAGTTGCCAACAGTGTTAGCAGGGATCCAAGGGCTAGTATCGCTAAGTAGCGTTTGGTTTCCCGATCGGAAGCCATTCGCAGGGCCTTGATGCTCATCTGCTTTGAGGGTCGTTTCGAAATAAATGGGACTGCCACTTTCGTGACGACCACCGACCCGAGTAGGGCCGCCGCCGAGCATAGGATCCAGATAATAGGTCTTAGTTTCATCGGGAATAGGTGTTGGTCGATCGACCGTCGTCTTCAACCGCAAGGTGGGGTATTTCTAATCGGACCGCTGGCGCGACCCCCTTTGCCTTTTTGTAATCCCGGCTATTACAATGCCGTAACCGGTCGGTGTCCCGGCAGCTCTTTGCTTGCACGGTATCTCCTTTCGTATCTACAGCGAAGCTCCT
>JABEUO010000067.1 GCA_013044415.1 Acidimicrobiaceae bacterium | reverse complement strand
TTATGCCGAGGTTTTTACTAAGCCGAGGAATCGCAGTTTGCCCTGCGTTAGCGTGGTTTGCTGACTAATTCCTCGGCTTAATGTTTCGGTGGGTTGTTGTTATTATCCGTCGTATCTATACGTCTTTAGAAAGGAGACGGTGATGGATACGACGGTCACACAAATCGGCGATGTTGTCGTCGCAGAACTGCGCGCGGCTGGCTACATGGAGTCGACGATTGGCAATTACGAGAAGTCGATCAAGGGTCTGGCTAAGTTCGTCGAAGAACGAGGGGGCGTTTATACCCCATCGTTGGGGGCCGAGTTTGCCTCGATGACAACCAGTCCGCGCACTGGCCGTTTTAGTGTTCAACGCCGGTTCGACTATGGTCGACTTGTCGCTTTATTCGATGTCTATATAAACACCGGACGGGTGGACCTATCGGTTCACAAACGCGGTGGGGGTCGGCAACCGGCATCGAGCGAGTTCGCCTCGCTGATCACGGCATGGGAAGCGGACATGGATGATCGTGGTCTCGCTCCGACCACGCGCTCTTCTTATGGTCGGGTGGCCCGTAGCTACCTCGTGTTCTTGGAAGACCGTGGAGTGATCAGTCTCGACGGGGCCAATGCGGCCAGCGTCTTTGAGTTCTTGGAATCCCTGCTGGATAGGTGGGCGAAGTCCTCCTTGTTCTGCCTAGTGTCGAACCTCCGTCCATTCTTGACGTTCACGGACCGTAGAGACTTGGTCAACGCAGTGAATCTAACCGGCATCAAGCGATCCCATGGGATCCTTCCCGTTCTCAGTGACCACGATGAAGACCTGGTCGTAAAGGGGTGCATGTCGGAGGCGGTGAGTGCACGGGATGCGGCACTGACACTTCTGGCATTGACGACAGGACTGAGGGCATGTGACATCATCGCCCTGAAACTGGCAGACATCGACTGGCGCGGACAGACGATCGGCATCGTCCAGCAGAAGACTAACAACCCTCTGACCCTGCCGTTAGCTGCGCTTGTGACGGCCAAGCTCGCCGCTTATGTCTTAGATGAAAGGCCCAAGTCGAATGACGATCACGTGTTCCTGCGTTCGGTGGCACCTTACACCCGGCTAGCAGATCACGCCTCGATCTACGTGGTGATAGCAGAAACATTCCGCAAGGTCGGAGTCACCGACGTAAAGGCCGGAACTCAGTTTCTGCGCCATAATGCCGCATCACGACTACTGCGAGCCTCAGTGCCGCTATCGACAATATCGGCAGTGCTTGGCCACGCAAGCCCGGAGTCGACCAACCTCTACATGAGTGTCGATGAGGACCGTCTGCTCGAGTGCGTACTCGCAGTTCCAGGAGGTGTGCGATCATGAATCGTTATAGCTTTGCCAGCATGTTTGCACCGGAACTGAGCCAGTACCTCGCGTTCAAGGAGGATATGGGTTTTTATGGCAACTCTAGGATCTGGTACCTGAAGAGGTTTGATGCCTATTGTGTCGAACACGATCTAAGGGTCTTCGACCGCGATACCGTCGAAGGGTGGGTGGCTGCCCAACTGGAGCGATCGGGCCGATATCGGTCGTGGATGTCGTACATTAGGGACTTTGGCCGATGGCTTGTGGTCCACGGAAACAAGAATGCCTACGTGCTCACAGATCAGTGGAAAGCGCCTTTCGTTCCTGCTCATCCCTACCTGATGACTAGTCATGAGATCGAGGCCTTCTTCAGCGCTGCGGTGCAGCTTGACGTGCGGTCTCCCTGGCAGTGGCAGGCGCTAGCGTTCTTCACGCTCATGCACTCGTGCGGGATCAGAACCGGTGAGGGCCGTGCCCTCCTCACTGAGCATGTCGACCTTGATGAAGGACACATTGACATCTGCTGGTCGAAAGGCAACCGCAGCCGCCGGCTGCCCCTGACCGACGAGGTCACCGGGGTCCTTCGCACCTGCAACCAGTTATCGACTAAGCGGTTCGGCCCATCTCGCCAGAGTTTCTTTGTCTCTGCAGCTGGTAGCCAGGTCACGTCCGCAGCAGTGGGAAAGGTGTTCAACCGTATCTGGGATCAGGCCGGAATACAGCGACCGACAAAAGGTCAACAACCACGGCCGTACGACTTCCGCCATCACTTCGCCTACGCCAACATCGAAAGATGGATGACGAAAGGCAAGGACGTCACCGCGATGTTGCCGTATCTGTCCCGCTACATGGGGCATGGGACTATCGACAGTACCTACTACTACATCCACACCTCGCCTGACTTCATGGATACCTATGCCCAAATCACCCAGAAGAGCGAGCTACTACTGCCGGAGGTGGGCTTCGAATGAAACGTGACCCAAAAACAGATATCCCTAATTTCTACAGCTTCGCCAGAGAGTACCTCTATAGATACCTTCTAACAGTAAGAGGGTGTTCTCCTAAAACGATCGAGGCCTACCGGATCAGTCTGGAATGTTTTGTGAGCTATCTCGTAGAGAGCGAGAACGTTGAACGTGAGAAGGTCAGCTTCGACTACTTCGACCGGGCCCATCTCAAGGCATGGCTGGCCTGGATGGTTGACAACCGACACTATGCGCCAAAGACCATCGCTTTGAGGTTTAGCGCGATCAAGGCGTTCCTGGCTTACTCGTCTTATGAAGACATTACGTTGATGACACTTAGCCAAACAGCAAGAACCCTGCGGTCTCCAGCGAGCTCCAAAACACCCATCGAGTACCTAAGCGAGTCTGAGACACGGGCGATTCTTGCCGCTTTTGACGGTCGTACGGCGAAAGCGCGCAGGAACCGGATGCTGCTCATCCTCCTCTACGACACAGCCGCCCGCGTCAGTGAGATCACTGGCTTACACTTACAGGACCTCTCCCTCGCCGAGCCCGGACATGTCACCCTCACCGGAAAAGGGAACAAAGCTCGCGTAGTGCCGCTAACCAACAAGACGATCGAGCATTTGCGCGTCTACCTTGCAGAGTTCCACCCGAACCTGGATGGACAACCCGCAACACTGCCGGTTTTCTACAGCCTCCACCAGGGACGACCGATGGGGTTATCGGTGGATACCGTCTCTGCAGTTTTGAAGGACGCTGCCCGAATCGGCCGCATTGACTGTCCCTCCATTCCATTGAACATTCACTGCCATATGCTGAGAAAGACCAAAGCAATGGACCTTTACCAGCAAGGCATTCCGCTGCCCATCATCATGCGCCTTCTCGGCCACGAAAACTCTTCTGTCACCGCAGCGTTCTATGCCTTCGCAACTTTGGATATGATGCGTGAAGCTATCAACGCAGCCACTCCTGCGATCAGCTCCCCAACCACCGAAAAGCTCACCGAAGACAAGCTCCAAGCCCTCTACGACCTACGATAAGGTCAAATTATTAAGCCGAGGAATTAGAAGGCAAACCACGCTAACGCAGGGCAAACTGCGATTCCTCGGCTTAGTAAAAACCTCGGCATAATCCGTATGAAAAATTGTCCCTTTCACCTGGTAATTGCGTGTTTTAACGGCTTGAGATAAGGCATCTGTGACGATCTTGGTTCTCATATTGTCAGCTAAAGCCCAACCGAGCACCCTGGATGAGCACTCGTCACGTATTGCGCTCAGGTAGACATCACCGGTTCCGATTTTCAGATACGTAATATCCGAAGTCCAAAGGATATTTAGTTTCTCCTGGGAGAAATGACGTTTTACCAGGTCTTCAGGATATTTTGCTTTAGGATCAGAAATGGTAGTGGTCTTGAAGAGTCGTGGCGATATCCCACAGATGCCAAGGTCTCTCATGTAGCTGGCAACCGTATTGTGGTTCAGTTTGATGCCGGCGCTTAAAAGATCAGCGGCGATTCGTGGGGACCCATAGACGCCGTGAGATTCGCGGTGAAAATACAAGATCTTGGCCTTTAGTTTTTCACGACGCATAGCAGCTCCAGACGGGTTTTTCTGCCCTTCGGTCCATTTGTAGTAGCCGGACCTGGATACCTTTAGTAACCGAGCCATCCGATTGATTTCGAAGTTAGCGCACTCCGCTTTCATCAAAGAGAATCTCTCCGCTTTGGTGGGGTTTGAGCGAAGTACGCTGCCGCTTTTCCCAAAAAGGCATTATCCTTCTGTAGTTCTGCGATCTCACGTCTAAGCCTGTTGAGCTCGTTTCTCTCTGCAGTTTCGAGAGGAAGTCCAGTAGCGGTATCGATCGCCTCCGCTCGTCGACGTTCATCACGTACCCACCTGCTAAGGGTGCTTGGCTCTAATGAGAGTTCTTGTGCGACTTCCCGTACGCTTCGACCTGAGTCGATAACTCTATGGGCTGCATCCACCTTGAACTCCAGCGTGAACTTCCTTTTGCTGATTGCCATTGTGACATCCCTTCAACCAACATCGTATGTCGGTAGTCTGAGTGTCCACTTTTTCTGGGGAACCTCAGCACTTGGCAATAGCTGGCCCACCGTTATCAAGTCTCGATCTATCTCTTTGGACTCCACTTTGTACTCGGTGATAGATAATGAC
>JABEUO010000066.1 GCA_013044415.1 Acidimicrobiaceae bacterium | reverse complement strand
CGCTGTGCCGATTGGCCTGGCTTTGGCGATTTTTTCGGAAATCCTCGATCCAATTCCCCAATTGAGTGGGATTGCGCCCCTCCTTTTGTCGAACTATTGGCAGGCTTTTATCAGCTTCTTCAGATCGCCATCCGACTTCTTCCCCTTCTACAAGGAGCTACTGTCTCAGTTATGTTGGTTGCTCTTTGGTCTGAGCGGTGCGTTGTTCAATTTCAGGAACAAAGACATACTTAACTGAGCTTCTCGTCGAAGCCGCAGGCAGCCCGGATATTAATCGGGCAGTGTCTATCGTCAACTCAATTGGCTGGCGAACTAAGATCCAAAATGAGTAGCGTCGGTACCTGGCATGAGCATCCAAATGGAGCATCCAAATGGAGCATCCAAATGGAGAATTCAAATGGAGAATTCAAATGGAGAATTCAAATGGGTAGTGTCTAGCTGGATGTCGCTGGTTGGTGGGTTGACTCAATATTAGGGAGAAAAGACATGGTGAACATCGACGAGAAGTCCGTTTTGGATTCGGTAGCAAAGACACTTTTTATCGGCGGTAAGTGGCGGTCGGCCTCTAATGGTGCCGTTTTTAAGGTCGAGGACCCTTCCACGAGACTGACCATTGCCGAAGTCGCTGACGCCACGGCGAAGGACGCTAGCGACGCACTCGATGCGTGTGTTTCAGTCCAGAACTCCTGGGCGAATACCCCCCCACGAGTGCGAGGAGAGATTCTTAGGAGGGCGTTTGAGTTAATTGTTGCGCGCTCCGACGAGTTGGCACTCTTGATGACCCTCGAAATGGGTAAACCGGTAGCTGAGTCTAAAGGTGAGGTGGCGTATGCAGCCGAGTTCTTTAGGTGGTTCTCCGAGGAAGCCGTCCGCATAAATGGTGACTACTACACGGCTCCAGACGGAAATGCCCGCGTTATGACGCTGAGGCAGCCCGTAGGGCCGAGCCTACTGATAACGCCTTGGAATTTTCCCCTCGCCATGGGTACTCGCAAGATTGGTCCGGCGTTAGCCGCCGGCTGCACCGTCATAGTCAAGCCGGCGGAGCAGACGCCACTGTGTATGGCGGCTTTGATGTCGATACTCGAGGAAGCGGGACTACCCCCCGGCGTGGTAAATATGATCACCTCGTCCGACCCCGGAGCGGTTACAGCACCACTGATCGGTGATTCCAGGTTGCGAAAGCTCTCCTTCACCGGATCAACTGAAGTAGGGAAACTTCTCATGTCACAGGCCTCTGGAGGCCTGCTTAGGCTCTCGATGGAGCTGGGGGGGAACGCCCCGCTGCTGGTGTTTGCGGACAGCGACCTTGATAAGGCGGTAAATGGGGCGGTATTCGCAAAGATGCGTAACATGGGCGAAGCCTGTACCTCCGCCAATCGCATATTTGTCGAGAGCTCCATCGTAGAGGAGTTCTCCCAAAGGCTTGCAACGGCGATGTCTGATCTCAAGGTTGGGCGCGGCACACAAGACGGTGTACAGGTGGGACCGCTAATCGACCAGCCGGCGATAGATAAGGTGACGAGCTTGATCGATGACGCTACTTCAAAGGGGGCCCGTGTAGTTACCGGCGGATCAAAACTCGACATGTCTGGGTATTTCTATTCACCGACGGTACTAGTTGGCGTGGAGTCAACCTGGAGGATCGCTCAGGAGGAGATTTTCGGGCCAATTGCACCGATCTACTCCTTCTCCTCTGAGGACGAGGCGATCGCAATGGCCAACAATACCAACTACGGTTTGGTCGCCTATCTCTTTACCGAGAACCTAAATCGGGCGCTTAGGGTTACCGAGAAGTTGGAGACCGGGATGATCGGCCTCAACCAGGGGCTGGTATCCAACGCAGCCGCTCCTTTTGGTGGCGTAAAGCAGTCTGGGTTCGGTCGGGAAGGCGGATTCGAAGGTATCAACGAGTACCTCTATATCAAGTACATCGCAATTAATCACAAGAGCTGAATCGGCCGTAATACCGATTTTCAAGTTGGTGATACGAAATGGGCCAACCAGTTACGGTTGGCCCATTTTCATCAAAATCAGCTCTAAGTCTGGGCTTTTGACATTGCCCGCTATCGAAGACTCCTGGTCAGGATCGTGGTCGCTGGGGCCCAGTTGGTGACCTTCAGTTTGGCCCCGCTGATGCGATACCCTTTTTCAAGGATCGTGAGATTCTCGAAGGAAAGTCTTTCCACCTCAAATAGGTCATCGGCGAGTTTGGCGATCCGGCAGATGAGGGATTCCAAACTCTTTCGATCAACCGCCGATCCTCCTTTTTGTCCATCGAGGACTTGAGAACCTGGCATCGAGTCGATCAACCTTATTACGTCGGGATACTCCTGCGGATTAGCCTTTATCGTTCGCTGGCCAAGGACCTCGGTGACGAAGCCTGCGAGGCCAATCGATAAAAAGACTCCAAAGGAGATGTCATGAATGAGCTGTAGGTTAATGCTTACGCCCTTGGAGGGATCATCTGGGAGATCCTTGACCTTTGGGTCGTACTCGATACCGTAAGCGGCGAGAACCTCCTGAATTTCTTCATCATTTAGCAGCTGGGTTACCTGTCCGAGCTGGTCGTCGTGTTCGTCTGGGCCGTTTTCACGTCGCAGGCGTATTGGCCCTGATAGCGCGTTTGCGAGGACCGTCTTGGCTCTTGATGGGTCGATATTGGTTAATTCCCATAGTTCGTGTTCGGGTCTTAGACGCCACTTTGCGTAGAGTGCCATGTTGCCTAGCGCCATGGCGGCACTTTCTGGAAATGCAAAGTACGGTATCGTTTTCGACCCCGAGGTGAGTGCGTTTGGAACAGAGGACAGTGCGAGGAAGTTAGCCAGCACGGGCTTAGTCGAATCGTCGGGTTGGGCGGCGGCCACCTTGCTGACGGCCTCTGCGACGGCAATTACCGCGTGTGCGGCCGTAGCCGAGGCGGAATCAAACACCGCCGAGGTGGAGGTTGAATCACTCGAGCTAAGGACCATCGGGTCCAAGGTCACCGTTGGAATGTAGGAGACTATTACCGAGTCGATGGCCGGGTCGCCCAACACGATATCTAAAGCTCCGCCGAAGGATTCGGGACTTGATTGGTTGGAAAGCTCTACCGGATTGCTTACCCTTCCGCTGGACCCCACTAAGTCCCGCAGCAGTTTTTGTGAATTTTTAGATAGGGTTGGTATCTCCAAGCCGACAGCCTTGCAGGCATCTGCTACCAGTGGTGATGGACCCCCTGAGTTTGAAAGAATCGCTACCCTGTTACCTTTCGGAAGGGGCTGGTTCACGATCGCTTGAGCTAGCTCGAATAGCTGCTCCAGGGTATCGACCCTCAATACGCCGGTCTGTTCGAAGAGTGCCTCGACCGCCATGTCATTTGGTAGGATCAATTCGAGGGACGACATGGTCTCAATGCTTTTTGATTGGTACCGCTTTGACTTGACTGCGATGATCGGTTTTGTGCGAGATACCCTCCTCGCTACCCTTGCGAAGGTCCGTGGATTACCAAAGTCTTCGATATACAGCATGACCACTTTGGTGTTAGGATCGGTCTCCCAGTAGTTGAGGAGGTCATTACCCGAGATGTCCGCCTTGTTCCCCGAGGAGACGAAGGTCGCCATTCCGAGGCCCCTCCGTCTCGCCTCTTCGAGGATGGCGAGGGAGAGTGGACCTGACTGAGCGTGCAGGCTAGCCCCACCACGCAGTATGGGAAATGGACTCAAGGATGCATTTAGGGATATTTCAGGTGTTGAATTTGCGATCCCCATCGAGTTGGGTCCCACGATCCTCATCCCATTGCGACGGGCTAACCTGACGAGTTGCCTCTCGTATTCTTTACCCTCTTCGGAAGATTCTGAAAACCCCGAACTCATGATTACGAGCTCTCCGACCTTCGCCTCCGCAGCATCTAGTACCACCTCCTCGATTTTGTCCTGACCCACGGCGATGATCGCAACGTCGACCCTGTCTGGTACCTCGGTAAGCTTGCCGTAGGCCCTCACCCCTGCGACGGAGTGCGCATTTGGGTTGATCGGGTAGACACAGCCCGAAAAACCAGCGGCGAGTATGTTCGCCATTACTCGATGCCCAATCGAGCCAGGTCTTCTCGAAGCACCTACTACCGCTACCGTTTTGGGATTAAGTAGGCGAGAGATATTTTTTTCCAGGGCTAAGCGCTCTCTTCGATACATCGCAGAAATGGACTCTTCGGTAGTCGAAATGTCGAAGGTGACCCTTACTACGCCGTCTTGAAACACCCTCTTGTCCGAAAAGCCTGCGTCGTGAAACACCCGAAGCATCTTGGAGTTTTCTGGTAATGTATCGGCTACAAAGCGGGTGATTCCGTTTTCTTTTGCCGCCGCCGCAAGGTGCTCGAGCATTAGGGAAGCGAGGCCCCTGCCTTGATGGGCGTCGTCCACCAGGAATGCCACCTCGGCGACTGAAGAGCCTGGGATGCGGTCATACCTACTTATCGCGATTATTTCTTGACCTAGCAGCGCCACCAGTGCTAAGCGGTCGACGTAATCAACATTGACGAATCGCTCGAGCATCGTGGGCGTTAGTTTTGGGAGGGGGGTAAAGAAGCGGAAATAGATAGTTTCGGGACTCAGCCTCGAATGTAGGGCCTCAACCCGATCGGCGTCCTCGGGCTTTACCGGTCTGACATAGACCGTAGAGCCGTCTGCAATGACGACGTCGGTCTCCCAGCGGCTGGGATACTGTGGGATTGAATCTGGCACTGCGTGTGCCTCCATTTCTTGAACTGTGCCATATCGGCGCGGTCAATT
>JABEUO010000065.1 GCA_013044415.1 Acidimicrobiaceae bacterium | reverse complement strand
CCAGCAGGGATGTAGACAGTCGGCAAGGCGCCGATATCGGCGAAGAAGCAGCCAGAGCGAGTGAGGACCGGCGACCATGTCCGGCCGACGCTGAATCGGGAAACTCCATCCTTTGGGGCGGAGATATCGTCAACGCATCGAATTGCTGAGCTTCGCTCATCTGTGACCAGCACAGACTCCTAGGCCGGTGCCTCATCTGAAAATAGTCTTGAACTGCTTTGGATTCCTAGTACTTGACTAACCCGGAAACTCCCGCAATGCAACGCTCTCCCAGCGCCGATCTCAGGAGATGCTTTCGAAATTAAGGATTGAAATGCACTTTGCCGACTATACGATCGGTCGGAACCGACGACATTACCATCAAGCGAGATCGTGCTGAACCAGCTGGAGCCACTTTCGGGTAGCCTTGTGCTAGCTATGTGCCACGACAAGCTTCAAGAACCTCTTTTTACACTAAAGGAAGTCGCCCGGAAGTCGCGTGCACTGGAACCACATTCAAATGTCCCAGGCTCAGACCTGCCTGTTTCCTATTCCGTCGGGAGAGTCATATCGGGGGCCAGGATTCAAAAGGCTCAGTGTTGATAGTACTAATCGGTTTTATGGGTGCGGGTAAGACGACCATTGGATATCTGCTGGCCGAAAAACTTGGCCTGCCATTTGTCGATATAGATATCCTTATCGAAAGGAGAGAGCGCAGGTCGGTTAGGGAAATTTTCGACTCCCGCGGCGAAGAACTATTCCGGGAACTAGAACACGACACAATCGTAGAAACCCTCAATGGTCCCGAGGCCGTGGTGGCACTTGGAGGAGGAGCAGCTGAACACCCCGGAACCCGGCTCGCTTTAGAAAGCGCCTTGGTTGTCTATTTGGAAGTTGATTACGATGAGGCGGTATTAAGAATCGGGCATGATACCTACCGGCCTATGATGGCCAATCCGAATATTCGAACTATCTACGAGCGGCGCCTCCCCATCTATCGTCGGACAGCGACCCTAACACTTAGGACCGATGGACGACGTCCTGAAGCAATCGTGATGGATATTATCGCCAAAGTCACCACACCGGCCACTGTTCCGTCGGGAACTCGAAGTGTACTAGTGGCACCCATGGGAGGTGCTCACCAAGTACACATTGGACCTGGTCTTTTGAACTTCGCTCTGGATCTTATCCCTAATCTTCCACACTGCAAAAAGGCGTTTATCATCCACACAGCTCAAGATCGTCAATCCGCCCTCCTGATAAGTAGTAATTTCGACAATTCACAAATCGCCACAAAATTGGTGGTTGTACCCGATGGCGAGAAGGCTAAATCGATAGAAGTGTTTCAGATGGTTTCCGAAGAGCTAGCAAGGGCCTCGACCCATAGGGATGATCTCATAATTGGCCTCGGAGGCGAACCAATCTGCTACTTGGCTGGCTTTGTTGCTGCAACCTACAGTCGTGGGATGCACCTCGCACTTATTCCTACGACCCTGCTTGGTCAGGTCGACTCGGCAATCGGCGGTAAGAATGGTGTCAATCTTCCACAGGGACAGAACATGGTCGGCACTATTCATCAACCGGTCTCCGTTATAACCGATATCTCTGACACGACTTTACATTGCGATTACGAGTTTGAAACCGGCTTGGCCGAGATGATAAAACACGCAATGATCGCCGATAGCGAACTCCTTGAACTCCTCAGGGTCTACTCCAAAGAGATCATGGAGCGTCAATCAGATCTGCTCGGTAAGGCGATATTTCTCTCGACGTCGATCAAGGCCGCAATCGTCACCGCAGACGAACGTGAGCAGGGCGAGAGAATACATCTAAATTATGGGCACACCTTTGGACACGCTTTTGAGCAGCTTATGCCGCCGAACCCAGACAGGCACGGTTATGCAATTTCATTAGGAATGATGGCAGCTGCCTACTTGTCAAGGTTGCAAAATCGGATCAGCTACGAGGAGGTGGAGATCCACAAGGAAACGCTTTCACTATATGGCCTTCCGACCTCTGCACATTTCAACTTAGACCAACTTAATCAAGTCTGGCTGAAAAACAAAAGGTTCAGGGCGGGGGTTCGTTTCATACTCCTTGATGGAATTGGCTTACCCGTTGGTCCAGTAGAAGCAACCCAAGACGAGCTTGGTCAGGTTCTCGCCGAACTTGCCAACTGACATACAAAAATAGCCCCTAGACCAGACTCGACCCTTGCTGGTCATGCCCAAAAAAGCTTACAAACCTTCTACCAGCACCGTCGTCTCGAGGGTAATTCGGGCCATACCATACGATCGCCTCCAACCGCTGCCGGGGCGGCGTCATAACCTCATTGACTGTCCAGCTGAGCAAACCGATAGGAAGATCTTCTGATCTTGACTGTACGGCTAAACCTTTCCTCTGCCGAGATGGCCGGATCCGAAAATCTCGATCCAATTCCTGCGAGTAAATAACCTCGCACATCTACGGCCGCCGACACAAGCTTCTTGACAAAGGCTTTAAAGGAAATGCTGAAAAACCCAATTTCGCCTTCCGATTAGCAGATCAATGTACCCAGCAACTCCGCTTAGGTTATATCAACGAACTGCT
>JABEUO010000064.1 GCA_013044415.1 Acidimicrobiaceae bacterium | reverse complement strand
ACCGAGGATAAGGGAAGCGTCGATGACTAATCCTCGTCAGATTGAATTTATCGAAAAGCTCCGTGAGGCGAATGCCTCGGCGACGGGCAAAAGTACCGGATCATCAAGGTCGCAGAGAAGACAAGTCCTTGCGGACCTCGTGGCAGAGCAGCTCATCGCGGAGGATCCCCACTTAGTCACGACGCTGCCCTCAAACTTAAAGTTGGAAAGAAATGACCTATTCAATTCCAGACCATGTTTGGCCGGTGCGACAAAGTCCGAAGAGAGGTTCGCTTGGAAACCCGCGCTAGCACAGAGACAGATAACCCTCTCATCGATAGCCAACCTCGCCAATTGCGACTTTAAAATCGAGCTCGCCGTAGATAAGTCGATCGACGAAGCGATAGATTCCCAAAGCTCCCTCGGGAAGGAGTTGGCCCGACTCAGGTCCAAAAGAAACGGATCGGATCCCCGATTCATCGCCTACAGGAGTGCCTTTCTCTCCCAACTCAACCGAATCGCTGAGCTAATTCCCTTTTCAGACCTCTTTGAGATGGGATACCGCTTTGCCGGCGCCAATCGTAAGAGTGATATTCCAATCGAGCTAGACCTTGGAGACGGCGCTCAGAGGAGGCTCATCCTTTCTTCTCGAGTCGACATATCGATAGTGGCCACAAACCGAGAAACCGACAACCGCCCGGTGATCTTGGCATTTGAAGGGTCGAGGCAAGACCTAGAGTACTTCGCTGCAATCTATTGTCTCCTGTTGGACGAAGTAGCCCCGGCCGGCCTACTGCGAGTCGATCCAGCGGCTGGCGACATCTCCCTTCGACTCTACCTAACCGGACAGGTCAAAAAATGGATCGACGAGTTGAGCCTAGCCATTGATGACCGAGCCAAACTGATCAAAGCAAACCTGGCACAGACCCAATTCAGCGAACTGGCCTCACCCGGGTCAAACTGCAGATTCTGCCGTCACCTCGACCGGTGCGAAATCGGAAGACACTACCTCGAAGATTCCTTCGAAATCTAACCCGCATCATCTGGGTCGTCGGCGAAAAACACCTTGTCGACGGCCTATGCGTTGTCGGCTAAGTCATCCCCCAGGTACTCTACTCCCTTGTTCTTGGGGTCCGTTGATCCCTTCTTTTCGGCGTGTGTCAACGCCGAAGATGCAACCGCCCGGTTACGACCCCGGCGCTTTGCTGCATAGAGGGCTAGGTCGGCACGCCTCAGCACATCCATAGGCTTCCCGAATCCGTCCGCCTGGGCAACACCAGCGGAGAATGTAGTTCGGCCGACACTTGCCCAGGTCCTTTTAATGCGGTCGAGAATAACACAAACCTGGACTTCATCGGCCTCTTTAAAGATCACCGCAAACTCGTCTCCACCGTAACGGCTTGCGAGATCCCCGGATCTCAGACTCGACGTCAGCAAAACGGCGAATCTGGATATCTCCGTATCACCTTCGTGATGACCGAGAGTGTCGTTGAGCATCTTAAATCCATCGAGATCGACAAATGCAACGCTATCAGCGGGGTCGATATATTGCATTTGGGTAAGGAAGTGTCGGCGATTCGCCAGGCCGGACAGGTGGTCAGTGGAGGCTTCCGCCAGCAGCCGGTCCGTCTTCAGCCTCGTATGGATGATAATCGCCAATGAAGCCGCAGCACTAAAGAGTTCCGATGGAAACTGGGACAGATCCGGCTTGTCGTCCGATAACACCTCTAAGACGAGCACGCCTTGGAGCTCCTGCGAGCATAGCAATGGCACCGACACTAGGTAGCCAAGGGGCAAGGATTCGTTGAGAACATCGCCTACGTCGGCTCGCTTAGACCAGAAATCCTCGAAGTCGGGTTCGATGAATGAGGTTGGCAGGTCCGACGTCGTATAGAAAAATGGCTTAGTCCCTGGAATCGCTTCAATCTCAACATCACACTCCACCCCTTTTTCCGCCCTCCCGGCGAAGCGAACCAACGACCTGTCCGCCAAGATCAATGAACCTCCAGATAGCGTGGCATTCTGCGGAACGGATCGATAGAACTCGCCCCTTCTCCCCTCCTCGGAGTCCCACAGCACCACCGCCGCCGCATCGGCCTTGACTATCTCCCGAATCCTCGAGATCGCCCCGTCTAGTGACTCAAAGGAGTCGTCTAGGGCAACTGCGGCTAAGGGGTGCACGTAACCGGCAATGTCGTTGGTTGCCCGACGATCACTCCTACTCGATGCGACCACCTCTGCGATAGCAGGCCCAACGACCACCGCTATCAGACCGGGTAGGGCTTCACCAAAACTCACGCCATGGACAATAATCGGGAAGATAGAGGCCATAAGGGCGAAGGGGAAGAGGTATCCGGCGAATCCCGGTCCTTCGAGGACACCGGCTAGAACAAACAGGCCAACCAATATCGGTGCGACATAGTGGTTCGCCCCGGTAACAAAGTAACCTAAAGTTCCGAAACCTCCAAGGACTATTTCGCCCAGCAGCGTCTGAATCGGACGGCGCAGCTTGGTGAGTGGAATGGCAAACGAGATTCCGAGGGCCGAACCAAAGGTCAGATAGATGACTACGGAAATCGCCGGAGAGCTTTTTGTTGCGAGAATCGCATCGGCCCCCCAAACTATTCCAACGACCACCGTAAGGGCGAGAAGCAAAAATGAACTTCTGTCACTGTGGATAAACTTAAACGACGAAGCAGCCGCGCCATCGGCGTAGTTCACCTCAATGCTCTGATCTCCAATTTGGGTACGACCATCTACCCCGGAGACCTTGCGTCCGTCGTCTGATGTCACCAAATATCAGCTCACCGATTGACTAACTAGGCACGCATCAACAAATCTTCTCGACTTCGCCCGCCCAAAGTAACGACCAACCCTACCACAAACCATCAAAAATCTAAAACAATTCTTAGAAAGTTAATTGAAGCTCAGAATTACTCACACAAGGTAAATAATGGCACCAAAGACTGAAACAATCCATTCAACCCTTGCCATGTGCAAACCACGGGTCAGCTATCAAATAATCGAGCTAAATGCGTTGCCCGGACAGAATGTCACCTAAGTGGTTCGAACCAACAATGTGACCTGCAAGGGGTAGCTGAACATCAAGCCGCTTCAGTGGGAACGGCCTGGGATAACGGTCGACTTCGACTTTTCAATTCATTGACTGACTATAGAGAAGATTCGCCACCCAACAAATCATCAATCGTTGATAATATCTCCAATTGAACTGTGCCAATTTGCTAGATAGTGCACAAGCTATCCAATATCTTTACTCAACGATCGTTAAACGCTAATAAGAAGCAAACATCCGTCGACATTAAACACAATTAAATCGAGCTCAATGGACCATGTCAAATATGCCAGTCACATGTCAACAAAGAGCGGTGAGGCCTAGCCCGCAATCACTTCGACGCAGAAACTTGCCCTTTGCGGCTGAATCATCATCAACCGACCACTACTCGAGATCCTTTGGTATCGGAGTAAAAGGAACGCCTTGCTCGGCATTTGGATCTTCAGGTGTACGATCCTTCAAAAAGACGAACCCGATGGGAGCGTCACCTCCACGGCGCCCACCGGCCCATTCCGCCGGGACGACGTCCAACACCTCAGCTAGCCAATAGGCAGACTTCTCGTAGTTGACCCTCCACCCTTTGAAGTGCGGCCAAGCCTCCTCGGCGGTGCGTTCCAGCGGGAAGCCAACTTCGGCTAATCGCCGATATCCATATTGGAAGTCTTGGAACCCGAGCTCGACGGGGTCCATAGGGCTAGGATCCTCGTCTACCTCATTCCCCATATTCTTACTCAGGTGCCTGAAACAGAGGAAGCCGGACCTAAGTGCCAATCTGCTCTCAATAGGACAGTGGTTCGGGGACACCGAATCGTAAAGCGCCGCTGAATCACAGACTGCTAATAGCGCCACGACCCACGAAGTCGAGTGCTGAGGCGACCTAAATCGTGTAAGCACTGGGTAGCTGACGTGGCTCTCCTGGACGTCGGCGGCCCAACGTTCCCAGACTCGATAGAAGGATGGGAGGTCATCAATGAGCCCCGATAGGCGCGACCTAGCCAGGAGCTCGGGACCCCACGGGGGTTCACCCGCCCTAGAGGAGAGGAGGGTCACCTCGGTTTCCCGTCGGTTGTAGGCGCTATAGAGGGTAGGCAAGTAGGCAATCTGTATCGTTATCACCACGAGTCCTACGCCACCGGCTAAAAAATCTACCAGGGTTGGCCAAACCGACGTGGTAGAGACAAAACCGAGGGTGAGCATCGATCCCCCGGCCTCCCTAAAGGCCTCAAAAGGCGAGGAGATAGAGGGTAGGAGGAGCAGTGTAAAAGAGACGAGATACGACACTACCCAAGTCCCCAAAATGGCGAGCAGTATCCCGGCACCTTCGTATGCCAAGAGTCGATCGCGCCTCTGGTACTCCTTGATCCATCTTCCAATCAATCTGAAGACGAAGGTGACCAAACGATAAGCGATCTTCGACTCACCAGAGATATAACCACGGGGGACTAACAATGTACGAACGACATTGATCGATACCGATACTAGGGCTACAAATCCGAGAATGGCTAGCGCAATCCTACCGAGCAAGATCCCCCCTACCAGAGTTCTGATCTATCGATTATGCACTAGAGATCGCCCGCCGGCCCGTCGTAATTGAAAGTGGTTCCAAAAACGGCCACCGCCACAATTTCCTTCGATCATCATTTGATAAGGTTTTGCCCCGAAAAAAACTCCTCAGCTATGGGAGCTGGGCGGAGCCGATGTTTGAAGTTGCCGGCTCGACAAAAGTTATCGTGTCCGCCGGTGTAAGTGGCGACATTCCAGACGGGGAGATCAACCTTACGTCGACCGTACCGGGACCATGAAGCGGTGTCTGGACTTCTATCCCCCCTTGGCTAGCAAAGTAGTGCAAAACCGGGGAGGTCACCCCTCCGAAAGAGACCTCAGTTACAGAAGCGAGGTTGGTTCCAAAGACCCAGATCACACTGGGTGACGCACCAGATACCGACTGCAAATTAATGGAGGTAACACTGGGTAGCGTCGCCGGAGTCACCGCTACAGGTGCCACTGGAAGTGCTGGCGTCGCCTGGGGCGTAGAAGTGGACTGGACGGTCGGGGTTTGGGAGGTAGTTACTTGCACCGTCGGAAGCTTGGGTGCAGACACCACCGGCGCCTGGGAATTAGTAGAGGTAGCGCTGGGAGTTGACGGACGTGCTACCAAGGTCCCTCCGGCGGGCTGAGCGGGGACGATTGGGGCCAAGGAAGCGGAGGAGTTTTTGAATGCAATTGAGGGTCGACCGGTCAGCAAGCGAAGGGTCATCCCAGCGACAAGTCCCACCAGAATCACTCCTATTACCGCTGTGGCGCTGATCCGCCTCATCCTTTTCTCCTCCACTCCGGCCCTCATCCATACCGTCTACACCTAGAGTGGCACATATCACTGTGAGTAGCAAGAAATTTTCAAAAAAAGCTAAAGAAATCTCTCACATTGCCGATAATAGCTATTCCCACACTCCGTCTCCGTAGGGACGATTGCGCTTGGGGGCGAATTCCCTCTTCCACACCATCACCTTGCGCCTGAAGTAGCAAACCTCTAGGCCGTCTTGGTTGAAGGCCTTGGTCTCCACCTTTACGATCCCACGATCGGGCCTGGACTTAGACTCTTGAGCCTCTAATACCCGGGTCTCGGCGTAGATCGTGTCCCCATGAAAGGTAGGGTTCTTATGCAGGAGGCTTTCGACCTCGAGATTGGCGATCGCCGCCCCTGACACGTCGGGCACGCTCATGCCAAGTGCGAGCGAGTATACGAGATTGCCCACTACAACATTCTTCCCCTGCACGGTTTCGTTCTTTGCGAAGTAATCATTGGTGTGCAGCGGATGGTGGTTCATGGTAATCATGCAGAACAGATGATCGTCGTATTCAGTTATCGTTTTTCCTGGCCAATGCTTGTAGACGTCACCGACGGTGAAATCCTCGAGATATCGACCAAAGGGCCTTTCGTGTTCGGTCAAAGCAAACTCCTATAGTGCCTGAAGCGGAACCGGTCTGGTAGTAAATGTAGCCACCCAATCCTCACGACTCTCGCCGTTGATCATCAGCCTCCAGGTGTACCTTCCGCCGGGGGTCAGTGGAAGCGGTCCCATGTTTATCGCTAGGTTCACCGGGACATCGGATCCCTCGGGGACTCCCTGTGGAATGCCAACCTGGAAATCTCCCCGCACCTCGATCGGCTGCATCTCACCGTCGGGGCCCTCGAATGCGACTTCACCGCCGTCCTGGTCCACCAGGAACAGCTCCCAATGGTGGGACTCGGGGGCCTGAGCCCAATCGACGTCAATCCTGAGCGCAACGGCCATTGGTGCCATACCTGGTCCAGTGACCGACCACCCTCCGCCTAGGATATATAACTTTCCCTCGGCAACCTGGGCCGAGTCACATAGCATTATGGAAGCCTTCACGAATGACCAAACTAGCGTGAGGTCATGGATTCTCATGACCTAATGGGCCTTCGGGATGATGTTTACAGAAGATCCCTGAAAACCGCCTTAGACCGGATCGACCTTTTGGCCGGCTCAAAGTGCGCCGATGTGGGTGCCGGAGCGGGCGACATCTCCTTCGAATTAGCCCACTGGGTAGGAGAAACTGGCAGGGTGTATGCGATTGACATCGATCCAATGCGAAGAAACGCCATCGCCGATAAGGCCGCAAAGTTCACCCAGGTGGTCGCAATCACCCAAGCCGCCGAGGAGTTGGCGCTTCCAGAGCCCGTAGACCTCGCCTTCTGCAGATTTCTACTAGTCGGAGTGGTCGATCCCGCCTTGGCGATCGCAGGAATGGCCAAGATAGTCAAGCCGGGAGGTTGGATAGTTGCGCAGGAGCCCGTAACGAGCTCTGGTCGGGTTGGACATCATCCCCTCAAGGTGGATACCGAGGCGATCAGGCACCCCGACGTAGGTCTTGACCTAGTCGCATTGATGAGGGGAGCTGGCCTCGAAGTAGTCGACACTTGGGCGGAGGCGCCGTGCGGGTTTGGGGAATCTGACGTAGTTAGTTACTTGGAGCAGATGACCGAGGCGGAAGTGGACGATGGTGACACCGTCCTTTTACCTCCGCTGCTCTGTGCGGTTGCAAAAAAGGCTGGCTAAAGTTAGCTCGTCGCCACCACAATGAGCGAATATCTGTCGGGCGTATCCAACTGATTTTGAAATGACTTTTCTTCTCGCCTTCGGTTTTAGCCGATCTGCCACCAGGAATCGCACTTAGGGAACGGCTTTGATAATGTTATTGGCTATGCCAATGCAAGACATGCCTATACCAGATATGCCAATTCCAGATATGCCAATTCCAGATATGCAAAGGGCCGCCAGCGTACTTGAGGTCGCCAAGACTGCGGTCGAAGTCGCGATAGCTCACCTTGCCGGCTTCGAAGATCTAGACCAACACCAGGTGGTAGCCTACGACCTCTCTCACGCTGCAGCGGGGATAGAGGCGGGGAGATCCCTGATTGACTATGGAGCAAAAGGCGAAGTTGAAGCCGCAATCGCATGCGCCTTTACGGCGGACGCAATACACGACTTTGCCACCAGGATCCTAGGCAGGGAGGCCGAGTTTGGGCTTACCCCAGGGGCACTATCTGGGACGTATGAGTTTTTAAGAGACTTCCGTGATCCAAAGTTCTTGGCCTCTCTGGCGGAGACGCCCGGTCCAAGGCACCTCGATCCCGAGTTCGAGATGGTGCAGGACTCCTTCCGGCGTTTCGCCAATGAGAAGATTGCGCCCGTCGCCGACGAGATTCACAGGACAAATGGTGACGTCCCCGAAGATATCATCTCTGGCCTCGCCGAAATGGGGGCGTTTGGGCTATCGATTCCCGAAACATATGGAGGGTTCGCTTCTGAAGCCGGCAATGACTATACGGCGATGGTGGTAGCGACCGAAGAACTTTCGCGCGGGTCCCTTGGAATAGGTGGTTCTTTGATCACCCGGCCGGAGATCCTCGCACGCGCCTTGGTGAAGGGAGGAACTGAGGAGCAGAAGCACCACTGGCTCCCCAAGCTTGCCATGGGTGAGATCATGAACGCAGTTGCGGTTACAGAACCTGACTACGGTTCAGATGTCGCCGGCCTAACCACCACCGCTACCCGCAGTGGCGATGGATGGTTGACCAACGGAGTCAAGACCTGGTGCACCTTTGCGGGCCGGGCGGACGTGCTAATGCTGCTGGTGAGGACTGACCCAGACCGCACAAAGTCGCATCGTGGCCTTTCGCTCTTCATAGTCGAAAAAGAGAGGGGTTCTGGGCACGGATTCGTGCTCACCCAGGCGCCTTCCAAGGACAACCCAACCGGCGGAAGAATTGAAGCTCGCCCAATCGACACCATCGGCTACCGAGGAATGCATTCATTCGAAGTCGCTATCGAATCTTTCTACGTTCCAAACGAGAACCTCATCGGCGGAGAAGCCGGTTTGGGTAAGGGCTTCTACTTTCAGATGGGTGGCTTTGAAAACGGAAGGATCCAGACCGCAGCGCGTGCCGTTGGGGTCATGCAGGCCGCCTACGAGGCTGCCCTCGAGTACGCAAAGGGCCGAAAAGTCTTCTCACACTCGATCATCGACTACCAGCTCACGAGGGCCAAACTGGGCAAAATGGCGGCGATAGTCCAGGCATCTAGGCAGTTTTCCTACCACGTCGCCAACCTCATGGCAAAAGGTCAGGGCTCAGTCGAAGCCTCTATGGCCAAGGCTTATGTCTGCCGGGCGGCCGAGTGGGTAACTCGGGAAGCCATGCAGATCCACGGAGGCATGGGTTACGCCGAGGAGTTCCCGGTGAGTAGGTACTTTGTCGATGCTAGGGTGCTTTCTATATTCGAGGGAGCAGATGAGACACTCGCCCTCAAGGTAATTGCGAGAAAGCTCGTCGATTCGCAGCGCTCTTAGTGGTAATCCCAAAGGGCTAACGGGCGAAAATCGCCCAGTAGAACGACTATCTGGGCAAGCTTTTATCTGCATCGGCTCATATAAATACCGTATAATCGGGCAGTAGCCGGAAATCAGAATGACCAGGTCATATAGAACGAGGGAGGTTTAAGGTCTAATGGTAAACACCGTCTCTAAAAAAGCGGACCTAAGAACCCCCTTCAAAATAGCCCTCGTCTCCCCCGGGACCAAATATGAGGAGGGCTCTTGAGGACACTGAGGAGGCTACTTAGCACCATATTGGTATCAATTGGCCTGACATTCGCGTCCCTGGCCATTTTCGTACACCTAACCCAGATCAGCATCTTGCAAACCGGCCGCCTCCAGAGCCAGTCCTCGACACTTTTACAGAACCAGGCCGTTCAGTCGGCAATCGCCGACTCGATAACCGCTTCACTCAATGAGATACTTCCCCAGGGCTACTACGTCCCAACTGCGTCTCTCGATCAAGCGGTGGCGAGCTTCTCTAAGAATCCAACGGTAATCCAACAGTTCGCTTCCGCTATGGGCCAGGCCCAGGCCAGGCTGCTTGGACAGTCCAACAAGCCGATAGTCATTGGAGGTCCGCAGGTCGCGTCGATAGTCGCCACCGCAATAGCTCCATACTCCCAGGAGGCCGCTTCCGCTATCGCAAATAATGGTCTCACCCTGACAATTCCAGGGGCAAAGTTGCCCAACATATCGTGGTATGCGAAACACGCATCGACGATCCTCGCTATTACCAGAGACATAGCCATACTCTTTATTGCGATCGCACTGGTAATAAGCCCGTCCCGGAAAAAGGTGATAAAGCACGTCAGCTTCTGGCTAATCGGGATGTCCTTCATCGGAGGCTTCATCTTCTGGGTAGCCCCGACATACATACTTCCCGCACTGGATACGAGTTGGTCCAACTTCGCCGCCGCTCTCTTGAAAGTTGGCGGTGCCCAAATGGTAAGGTTCTTTGCGCTGCTCTTCGGTTCCGGGGTAGCGGGATACATAGTCTCAAAGCTCCTCCCTTCTCTTTAGCCTCTTTAGCCTCTCTAGCCTTGAACCTTCCTCCAAGGCCCACATTCATGACCTTTGCAAGCACACTGGCTATCGACAAGTGATCGGTCACACTGGGTTGAGCTAAAAGCAGCGCTCTAAACGATAGGTCAAGCGATATCAATCGCAAGATTCTCGATCATCGACCAAAAATGCCCATCCGTCGACCCACGGCGCCACGGCGGTCCCACCCGACAGCAAAATCTTGAAATACGGTAGCAAAGCGGTGGTCGACCGGGGTAAAGGGCTCAAGTGCTTGGGAGGTGGAGTCGAGGCCATACCGGCGGGCGACTTTTTGTTGATCTGTTGGTGCTGCCTATCAAGTGCTGCCGACGATAAGCCGACGATAAGCTTAACGCAGAGTAAACAAAGGGTTACGTATACACTAACGTACGGTAAACAAACCCGAAGGAATATCCGATGCCCGAACTGCTTATCGTTGTTGCAGCGCTCTTCGCCGTGACCGCTGGGGCCAACGATGGTAGCTCAATTTTGGCAGCCGGACTGCGGGTCCCTGGGCTGCGCCCCATAGCGAGCATCTCAATTCTATTGGGAGCAATCGTCGTCGGGCCACTCTTCCTTTTTGGTACCGGAGTAGCCACCACCCTGACCCATCGGTTAGTGCCATTCTCTCTTTCCGGCTCTGGCGAAACGGCCCTCGTTGCGGCGGCTCTCGGCTCACTCTGCGTAATATTCGTACTCAACATGGTCGGTCTCCCTTCGAGCTTGACCTTGGCGCTAATCGGAGCAATCGCTGGAGCAGGATTTGGATCGGGCCTCACGGTGAGTAGATCGACGTTACTGGAAATTATCGCCTTGGGATTGTTTGCACCCCTGTTGGCCATGGTGATTGCATTTGCCATAGCACGCTTCGCACTAGGGGCCCTAGAAGGGTCCCAGGTCACCAGGCGCACCCGCTTCTTACACGTAGTCGCATTCGCACTGCAGTGCCTTGCCTATTCGGCCAACGGTGGGCAAAAAATGCTGGCGGTATCCGCTATCGCAGTAGGGGCGGTCTCAGGAAGTCTCATCGGAAATCCATGGTGGTTAGTTGTAGTGGTGGCCCTTCTTTTTGGAATCGGTGTTCTGACGGGGTTACGACGAATTTCAGCCACCCTCAGCCAGGGTGTTCTAGCGGTACATCTTCGACACGCCCTCGTAGCTGAAACTTCGTCATTCGCAGTTGTGATGAGCGCCAGCCTCGTCGGCGTACCACTTACCATGAGCCAATCCGTAGCCGGTGCACTGGTTGGGGTTGGGGTGAGCGAGTCTCGCCACCGGATCAGGTGGTCGGAAGTAACTCGGATCCTTGGGGCATGGTTAATCACCCTGCCAGCGAGCATGATAGTAGCGGCAGTTTTCGCTGCGGTATTGAGGTGGAGATGAGATCGAACCGACCGACGGCGTTGAAACGCTGGGGGGCGAGGGCCACGCGAGACCTGACCGGAAGGTCAAGCGGGAGATTAATTTCCCTACTTGCTGAACAACTTTCTCACACCATCGGGGGCGCCCGGCTAGTCGAAGAGCTCAGCTCATCGGGTATCTCGATCTCCGACGCGCACGACAGGATGCGCGAGCTTGAACACAAAGGTGACGAGGCCAGGGGCCGCTTGGTCAGCGAGCTGGGCCGAGTACTGACCGCTCCGCTCGACGTCGAGGATCTGTTTCGCCTTTCCAGATCCGTCGATGACGTACTGGATAACCTGAGAGACTTCGTCCGAGAGGTCGACCTTTACCAACCGTCAAGCCTTGAATTTGCGCTCCCGCTAACTCACACTCTCATCGAGGGTTTGGAATCTCTCCAGAGTGCGGTTGCGATACTTAGTGAAAATCAAGATTCGGTCAGGTTGGCGACCCTTGCCACACGAAAGGCGGCGGGTCTAACACGTCGGCTATATCAACACCAGCTAGCAGAACTCTTTGAAGAGCCAATTGACGGCGAGTCACTCAAGCGCAGAGAGCTGCTACGCCGATTGGACGTGGTGGGCCTCCGTCTGGGTGAAGCCGCTGATGCTCTCGCAGATGGTGCGCTAAAGCGCGGCCGCTGAGTCCCAAACTGGGGAATCTTCGTCAGAGACTTCGGGGCAAGCATCCCGCCGCCGATATTAGCGGTCCCCCTTTCACATCACCTTTGCGGAAACCCCTCCGGCAGATCACCACTCGGAATCAGAAACGGGGGGTGTGACCAGGTGGTCCAACAACGGATAAAACCCGGAAAGTGGTTCATGGGACGTCGACGCATTTCTGGCTTCTCACTCGATGTCAACCCGGTAAGAGCACAAAACCCCTTTGGGAAGTCCCTTCAGCCCATCGATCCTCCCAGGCCACCGGACTACTTAGGCGATGGCGACTTCACAAGTATCCACGGTTAACGAAGGACCGACTTAGACCTAGCGTGAGCACGCCGTTTCTAAGCGAAGTTGATTAGGCGTCGGTTTAAATATCGCTCCACCTAGCCGATTCTACGGAGAGGGTCTCGGCGACCGTCTGGCGAGGCTACATTCCCTCGTCAACACCATTATTCCTGCCGTAGGACCACAAAAGTGGCTTTGTTGGCTCAATCCTCTGCATTACCGAAAGGAGAGCCGCTATTCCACTCCAACTTCATATCCATAGGTTAGAGCCCAGGTAGAACTCGGTCAAACCGCCTGAAATTGTTTTCGAAAATTGGTCTGCGGCAATTCGAAGGTTGCCTTTCGTAGTCGAAGTCATCACTCTCTCCGAGCCGACCTACGCACACGGTCCCCATGCCAGCCAGGCTGGGGACCGTGTTGCACGACTCTGAAAAGCGATTATCCGAGGAGGGTCATCGGTTCCTAAAATCGCTAATCGGCAGGTATCTCTACTTAGTACTCCTTTTGCGTCCCGCTCTTTCGCCCCTTGCGACGAACTTAGAAGCCATCTTTCTCGAGGCCTCATCGATCATTTCGTCACCGAACATAACCGCACCCTTACGGTCTCCCTCGGTAGCGGACTTGTAAGCGTCGAGTATCTCCCAGGCTCGGTCAAACTGCTCTTGAGTGGGGCTATAAACCTCATTTATAATTTCCACCTGCTCCGGATGGAGGGCCCACTTGCCGTCGTATCCCAGAGTTGAGGTCCGCTTAGCGTAATCCCGCAATCCTTCTGAATCTTTTATCTTGAGGTATGGACCGTCTATAACCTGAAGTTGATTCGCCCTGCCGGCCATCAAGATTTTGGAGAAGACATAGTGAAAGTGATCACCCGGATAGTCAGAGATCTGCACCCCACCGGTCAATACCGGCATCTCCATCGAAGCGGCGAAGTCAGCTGGACCGAAAATTATCGTTTCGAGCCTCGGAGAAGCAGCACATATCTCTTCGACGTTGATCAAGCCCCTCGTCGTCTCGATCTGAGCCTCTATTCCTATGTGCCCGATTGGAAGACCCACATTCTTTTCGACCTGAGTCAGCAGTAGGTCGAGGGCCACCACTTCGGCGGCGCTTTGAACCTTGGGTAGCATTAGTTCGTCCAAACGCTCTCCAGCGTTGGAAACAACCTCTATCACGTCACCGTAAGTCCATCGAGTGTCCCAAGCGTTTATCCGCACACAGAGGACGCGATCATCCCAATCCTGTTCGCGGATCGCCTTAGCGACTGCGCTACGGGCGGCCTCCTTCTCCAGGGGGGCGACAGAATCTTCGAGGTCCAAAAAGGTCATGTCGGCCTGTATCGACAGCGCCTTGGTCAAAAACCTTTCAGATGAACCCGGTACAGAGAGACAAGATCGTCTCGGCAAATTTCTAGATCGTTCAGACATGGTAAAAACCATACTTCGAAACCACCCCCGACCGCAAAACACCTACTCGCCTAGGGGGCAGATCGGTACAATTTTCTAAGCGTCAGGTCAACTCTTCAGCAAGAAAGGCGAGTGTCCTTTCCCACGCCTGCAGGGCGGCGGTTGGATCGTACTGTCCCGGACGGGTGTCGTTGAAGAAGCCGTGGACCGTCCCCGGGTAGACGAAAAACTCCGTCTCTACACCCAAAGATTCCAGTTTGGACTCCAGAGCCCTTACCGCCTCCGGGGAGATCGTTTGGTCTAACTCGGCATAGTGACCCTGGACTACTGCCTCCATCTTTGAGTAGTCGGGCTCGCTTCCGCCCCGGGAAGCCATACCGTAGAAGGGAACTACCGCCGCCACCCTATCGGGACGGGTCGTTGCGAGGGCTAGGGCGAGACCTCCTCCCATGCAGAATCCCACTACTGCTACTCGTTCGTTACCAGATCGACGAACGAGCTCATCAATTGCCCCGCCCATCTGCGCCAGTGCCCGGTCACTTTGCAGTTCCATGGCGAGTTTCATCGCAGCCTCTGGGTCATCGGCTCTCTTGTTGTGATAGAGGTCTGGTGCGATGGCGAAGTATCCCGCAGCGGCGAATCGATCACAGACATCCTTTATATGGTCGACGACACCCCACCACTCCTGTACAACAACCACCGCCGGTCCTGCACCAGAAATAGGATCCGCCATATACGCGTACTCGACGACACCGTCGCTGGTTAATTCGATCATCTCACCCATAAGAGCTAAAGCTATCACCACTTGGCGAAACGACGGCTCATATAATGCCCCGAAAAAGATGGTAATACTCCACGGCACACTTAGCAGGAGTCGGCAGATTTCGCTAGAACCAGGTATTCTTCTGCCTTTGCACCTTTGCACTCGATCCGAGACGGGCAGGGAAGGGCGTCAAAAGCTCTTCGGTATCTTCGCCAAAATAGAGCGGTGTCCTGCTGGGCACACCATCCAGGGTCAAATCCATCCCCTCTGGTATCTCTACCGACACCAAATTGAGTACCGAAGACCGATTCTCCAGTAGGTACCTTTTGCCAACCCCTTCACTTAGCCCCTTCCAGGAACAGCTTCGAATCTCCGAATTCACAAAGATATCCCCGTCCTCACTTGGAATCACGGCTTCGGTGGGCAAGATCGCAAGCGGTGAGTAGCACGAATCCCCTCTGTAGCGGTAGGAGTTAGCGGTGGCGTCATGGCGGTCACAGCCCTCGACATGGTCAGCAAAAAGAGCGTATAGCTCATCCACCTCGACGTCTAGATCCATGGAACCCAAGATTGAGTTTGCGACCACCCACAGCTCCACCATCTCGGATCGAGCCTGCAAAAGGCGCTTGACCGCCGCGACCAATACCGCTCGAGTACGGACCAGTCCAGAAAGAAGCTCCAACTCCCCGAGAACTAGCTCCTTTGGGGAGAGCCAATCGTCTTCTGAAAGCCATCTCAGAGCTTCGATCGGATTCATGACGAAATCCTATCTCGTAGTGGAATTTCTGCCAACGGCACCCCTTGCGGACGGTGCCGACACGTAAACCCACTTACTTTAGGAATTGGTCGGCTGGCCCTGGTCAATCGATCAAACTATCCCGATATTCTGCCCCGCTGGCTACCCTAAATGAACGCGACTAACTCATTTCAGGTCTGAATCTTAGGTCTAGTCACATCTCGGAGGCATCTGGCAGATTTTATCGACGGCTAACGCCAATCCAAAAGTCAAACTGCAGAAGCCATGGCAAATTTGGCTGACGGGGAATAATCCTCCACCGGTCAGCACTTGTCGATTCCAACTCGGCTACTTGATTATTCCACCCTTGGTCATCGCCATAACATCGAGTGCCTTATCGACATCCTGTTCCGACATGAGTCCCTCCTCCAGAACCACGGTCCGGAGGTCCTTATTCTCTGCGAGCGACTTCTTGATAACCTTAGCCGCAGCTTCGTAGCCGATATAAGGATTCAATGATGTCCCAACGGAGGGCGACGAAAGCGCATAGGTCCTACACCGATCGACATCGGCTTCGATCCCGCTGACACACTTATCCGCCAGTGCCACAGAAACTGAGGCAACGAGTTCGATCTCTTCTAGTAGATTCCTCGCAATTACCGGGAGCATTACGTTTAGTTCCAAGTTTCCAGCTGCCCCGCCAAAAGCCACCGCAGCGTCGCATCCCATAACTTGTGCGACAACCTGGCAGACCGCTTCGGGCACCACCGGATTGACCTTGCCCGGCATGATAGACGAACCAGGTTGAAGGTCGGGGAGGTGTATCTCGCCCAGTCCACACCTGGGACCAGAAGACATCAGTCTCAGGTCATTAGCAAGCTTGTAAAGCGAAACTGCGATAACCCGAATTGACCCCGAAAGCTCTACGAGCGCATCACGAGCACCCTGCGCCTCGAAGTGATTCCTGGCCTCGGTCAAGTTGAGTCCGGTGTCGGTGGCTATTTTGGAGATAACTCGCTCCGCAAATTCTGGAGGGCAGTTTAGGCCGGTACCCACGGCAGTTCCCCCAAGCGGAAGTTCCCCAACTCGAGTCAACACCGAGCTGACCCGCTCTATCCCATAGCTGATAGCCGCAGCATATCCAGAGAACTCCTGGCCCAAAGTCACCGGAGTTGCGTCCATCAGGTGCGTCCTGCCGGACTTCACAACCTCCCCAAAAGCTAAAGCTCGCTCAGAAAGTGCTTCGCTCAGGTGCTTTAGCGCCGGGATTAGTCGTTGAGCGCTCAACCTGGCTGCGGCGAGGTGAATCGACGAGGGGAATACGTCGTTTGAAGACTGTGATGCGTTCACGTGATCATTGGGCTTTACAACCTTGGACAACGACTCGCTCGCCAAATTAGCGATCACTTCATTGGCGTTCATATTCGATGATGTCCCGGAGCCGGTTTGAAAGACGTCGATTGGGAACTCGGAATCAAACTCTCCAGATGCAACCCGGGTAGCCGCCTCGGTGATCGCATCGGCTAGCTGCTGATCGATGACTCCTAGCGAGGCATTTGCCTGCGCAGCAGCCCCCTTGATCGTCGCCAGCGCCCAGATGAGGTCCCGCTGTATCCTAAGTCCCGAGATCGGAAAATTCTCTACCGCCCGTTGAGTCTGTGCACCCCATCTTGCCAACTTGGGTACCAGAACATCGCCCATCGAGTCGTGCTCTATCCGAAACTCGCCGCTGTCATTAGTCGTATTGTTTGAAGTCACAAGTAAAAACTAGTCAAAGAAAGGCGGGAGTACTAAAAGTTACTCGCATACTAAAAAGTCAGACGCTGAAATTTTTTAGGGATGAGCACTTTTGCTGTGAGCACTTTTGCTGTGAGCACTTTTGCTGTGAGCACTTTTGCTGTGAGCACTTTTGCTGTGAGCACTTTTGCTGTGAATACTT
>JABEUO010000063.1 GCA_013044415.1 Acidimicrobiaceae bacterium | reverse complement strand
TGGAAGCTTTGGCTGCGGTCAGAGCTACCCGATTTGCCGAGGTCGCCGATATCGAGGCGATGGATGCGCTGCTCAAGGGGATTTCTCGTGACGAGGACAAAAAGGTCCTTTTGGATATCGATGCGCAGTTTCACAGATTCTTATATCGTTGCTCGCGCAATCCTTACCTTGAGTCGACGCTTTCACAGTACCTGAACCTGTCGATGCGAATCCTGCACCTGGTGCTCGATCGAGTGCCGAATCTGCCAATCCACTTGGCGGAGCAGAAAGAGATACTCGAGGCGATACGTGAGAGAGATGCCGAGAAGGCCGAAGCCACTGCAAAACAGCATCTCGTCACCTTTGAGAACGAGATGAACGCGGTGCTATTTTCCAGGGACTAAAGTTTTGACCCCTTCGGACCCCGTTGAATGGAAAGCGAGACCCAAGGACATTGGATTCTCTAGGGGGAAATCTTCTTGAGGGGGAGTGCCACAGCTGCGAGAGTCGATTGGCTCTCTCCTTGTCGGACCTTCTTCCTTGTTGGTACTAGTTCGTAAGTGAGTAGCTAACTCTTTTCGTCGGCCTTCAAAGGCACACGGGTCGGCGCTTCGTTTGTGGATCTAGCCTTCAATTTCGCTACATTGAATTCCAGACCTAAAGACTCCTGTCGAAAGTGGTCATATGAGTGGACATTCTTGTCAATAGCCATTGCGGTGCGACAATCGCAATCTAGGTCGCAATCTAGGTCGCAATCTAGGTCGCATTTGCGATCTCTTGGATTGGAGCGAGCCAGCGATGTATAGCCTCCGTCGGCATTGGGCTTTTGCTGTGGCTAAATCAAAACAAAATAAAGCCAACAACCGAAGGAGGCCAAGTCCTAGAAGATCTAGCAGGTCAAATAGTAAACTAGCTAGCCAGGTGGCGTTTTTGCTTCCAGTCTGTTCGATTCCCTCTAGTGAATGAGAACCTTCAAGGCATCGTGTTTGGCTGCGTTGGCGAACACATCGTAGGCTTCAAGCATTTGATCAAACGAGAACTCATGGGTTACGAACTTTTCGACGGGCAGCTTGTGCTCGGCGACGAGTTTCAACAGCATGCCAAGTGTATTAGTGTTCACGAGACCCATTGATATGTCGATGTTTTTAATCCACAACTCGTGGAGCGCCAACTCCACCGGCTTTCCGTGCACTCCGATGTTGGCTACGTTACCGCCCGGGCGAACAATTTCCGTCGCCATGGTGAAGGTCTGCGGTATTCCAACGGCTTCAATGGCGACATCGACTCCCGCACCGTCGGTGAGAGCTAAGACCTGCTTTTTCCAGTCGGCGTCGGCTGAGTTCACCGTCTCGGTGGCTCCGAAGTCCAAAGCCCGCTTCAGTCGCGCCTCGTCAAGATCAATAGCAATTATCTTCGAGGGGCCGTAAAGGCGGGCCGTCATCACGGCGGAAAGTCCGACTGGTCCAGATCCAATCACCGCAACGACGTCGCCTGGATTCACTTGGCCGTACTTAACGCCTATCTCGAATCCGGTTGGTAAAATGTCCGACAGGAGGATGCCTTCGGAGTCCGACATTCCCTTCGGGAGCTTGTAGGCAGAGTTCTCGGCAAAGGGAACGCGAACATATTCGGCCTGTGTCCCATCAATCATATACCCGAAGATCCACCCGATGCCGGCGAGGCCTTCTGGGTCGAGGCAGTGACTGTATAGACCTTGGCGGCAGTTCGAACATTGTCCACAGGAGCTTACGCACGATAGGATTATGCGGTCTCCGACGGCAAATTGCGTCACTCCGGTGCCGACCTCGGTTATTTCACCGATCCCTTCATGCCCCAGGATACGTCCTACCTTGACTTCAGGAACATCGCCTTTCAGGATGTGTAAGTCTGTACCACAAATTGTGGTAGCGACCATCTTAACTATCACGTCCGTTGGCTGCTGAATGACTGGATTGGGAACCTCTTGCCAACTCTTTTTGCCGGGTCCGCCGTATACGAGTGCCTTCATAACTGTCTCTCCTCGAAGTAGGTTTTTGACTAATTTTTGTCTGCCCTAACTCCTTTTTCTATCTGGGCCTGGGTCTGCTTTAAGGGCCACTGCTTTTATGGGCCACAGCCAAAGGGCCGTGCCATGGGCCTGTCGCTAGCTTAGGGACCGTGTGCTTGTAAAATGATGAGTCTCCGAGTTGCCCTCGGCCTACTAAAGGGCAGCGTGGTCGGGCGGATTGTATCGCAGCTGTTTGCTGTCTGTATTGGTTATCCCAATTCGTTTTGCCTGCAGATACCCAGCGAGATACATCCAATCGGGGCCTTCACACTGATGCTACGCCTTAGATTTTCCCACTTGCTGTCACTCAACCGGGGCTAACACTGGCTTTTGCACCTTACGAAGTTGCGATCTATTGGCGAAGTTATCAAATTAGATGTCAAAGAAAATGCTTGTCTAGCTGGAGTGAAGCAAGAGTATTTCATAATACGGGATGACAGTTCCAAGATTGTGTTGTAGTATCCAGACTACGACACTGTTGGGGGGTCGGAAGCTTTAT
>JABEUO010000268.1 GCA_013044415.1 Acidimicrobiaceae bacterium | reverse complement strand
TCCCTGCGCTGCGGCCCTAAACTGCCTTATTGCCACCACCAATCCATCAGAGGTCACCGGTACCACCACGACCGCTCCAGGATGGTGCACCACTAAGCGGGACACCATCGAACCAGAATCGAACTCGAAGGTGTCTTCAGAAACCGATAGGAAGCCACCGTTCCAAACCACACGTTGTGAAATGATTTCGGCCGTCACAATGGAACCTTTACACTTTGGAACTCGTCGGCTTCGGAGTCGGGACCTTCGCTCCTTGCTTCCCTGGCAGAATAGGATAGCGCAGCTGCAACCAATTCTCGAAAGAGTGGATGGGGTCTGTCCGGTCGTGATTTAAACTCTGGATGAGCTTGAGTCCCTATCCAATAAGGGTGTCCTGGAAGTTCGATGAATTCGACCAAAGATCCGTCAGGTGACAGTCCCGAACAAACCAGGCCTCCGTCCTCGAGTCTTTGCTTATACCTCGGGTTGACCTCAAATCTATGGCGGTGCCTCTCCGAAACGATCTCTTCCCCGTAAATCTTTGCCACTTGAGTTCCAGGTGTGAGCCTCGCCACGTAGGCTCCCAGCCTCATCGTGCCGCCCATGTTGGCAACCGATCGCTGCTCCTCCATCAGGTCAATCACCGGGTACTGACTTTCCTCGCTGAACTCCCTAGAGTGAGCCCCCTCTAGGCCGACGACGTTACGAGCTACGTCAATGACCATCGTCTGCAAACCGAGGCAGATTCCTAGACAAGGGAGTCCGTGTTCTCTCGAAAAGCTAGCCGCCGCTATCTTTCCTTCGATGCCTCTGTTCCCAAACCCACCAGGGATCACAATTCCGTCCAAGCCTGCCAGAGAACTCGCTGCCAGCATTGGTGTAATCTGCTCGGCCGATATTAGCTCTATGTCCACTTTCGTGTCATAGAAAAGTCCGCCATGTTTGAGCGCTTCCACTACGGACAAGTAGGCGTCGGCAAGATTAATGTATTTACCTATTATCCCGATCTTCACGGTTCGCTTGGGGTTAGCGGCCTTCTCGGCCATGGCATTCCAAACCGTAAGGTCCAACGGATAATTATCCTTGTCGAACTGGAGGAGTTCCAAAACGTAGTCGTCTAGTCCCTCTTCATGAAGGGCTTGGGGAACCCGATAGATGTTGTCTAGATCGACCGCTGACACAACCGCGGCTTCATTGACGTCGGCGAGCATCGAGATCTTCTCTTTGAGGCCTTGGGCTAACGGCTTGTCAGATCGAGTAACGATAACGTCGGGCTGAATACCCCTAGACCGGAGTTCGGTAACAGAATGCTGCGTCGGCTTCGTCTTCTGCTCCCCTGAAGTGCCAAGAAACGGAATGAGAGTCAGGTGTATGTAACAGACGTTGCTCCTGCCGACATCCTTTCTAAACTGGCGAATCGCCTCCAAGAAAGGGAGGATCTCAATATCGCCGACGGTACCGCCGACTTCGGTAATTACCACATCGACATCATCGGTGGCGATAGCCTTAATGCGAGCTTTTATTTCGTCGGTAACGTGGGGAATAACCTGGACGGTCTTGCCAAGGTAGTCACCTTTTCGCTCCCTGGCAATGACTGCCTGGTAAATTGACCCGGTAGTAACCGAGGAGGGTCTCCTCAAAGATACGTCTACGAATCTCTCGTAATGACCCAAGTCGAGGTCGGTCTCAGACCCATCGTCGGTCACGAATACCTCGCCGTGCTCAAAGGGGTTCATAGTGCCAGGATCGACATTGATGTATGGGTCTAGCTTTTGAAGTACCACCTTCAATCCTCGCTGCTTGAGAAGCCTCCCAAGGGACGAAGCAGTTATGCCTTTGCCTAGCGAGCTGGCAACGCCACCCGTTACAAAAATATGCTTCGCCAAAACCCATCTCCATTCACAAAATTACACAAAACATACCAGCGCTTCGGGATGTAATCTTCTCCCGAACTAACTTGACAATTCAAGATGATCAGCTTGCGAATCTGACACCACTAAGTCGCTTTCCTCGTCACTCTCGCCAGCTCCAACAGTTCCGAAGCATGTCTCAGGGCCGCTTCAGAGGTCGACTGACCAGAAAGCATTCTCGCGATCTCGCTTATCCTTTCAGAAGAGACAACGGGGCGAACCGAAGTGTCGGCGCGACCAGACCCCAGTTCCTTTTCCACAACATATTGGAAGTCTGCGAAGGCTGCTACCTGAGGAAGGTGAGTGACGACTATTACTTGGCGGTCCTTCGATAATCGAGAAAGAGCCCGGCCAACGTGCAAAGCCGTTTCACCACCGATTCCTGCATCTATTTCGTCGAATACCATCGTAGCAGCGAGACGTGCGGCGACAAGACACACCGACAACATCACTCGCGACATTTCGCCACCCGATGCTACCTTTGACAGAAGCTGAAGGGCCATGCCAGGATTTGCGCTAAAGAGGAAATTAACTGGTGATCCGTCTGGTGCCGAAGAAAGATCGACCCTGAACCTGGCATTAGCAAGCCTGAGTTCACGGAGATACTCCTCCACTTTTATTGAAACGGCACTGGCCGATTCGGCGCGAGCTGATCTGACCAAAGACTGTTCTTTGGCCAGTGCTTCCCTAATCTCAGCAAGTCGATTCAGTAACGAATCACGTGATGCGTCAAAATTATTCAGCTCCTCAAACTCTAAAGTCGCCTTCTCATGGTGACCTAGCACCTCAGAAAGAGTAGGACCATACTTTCTTTTGGCTTCGTTGATTACTACTAGTCTGCGCCTCAGATAGTCGAGCCTCTCCGGGTCTTCGTCAAGACCATCCAAAAATTCCCCTAGTTCACTAGCTATGTCGTCTAGCTCCACCACGACCGAGCGAATCCGATCTACCATCTTCGAAAACGTACCATCCGCTGATAGCCAATGAAGTGAGCCAGCGATAAGGTCCCTGCCAGATCCATTTCCACGATCAGTGCTAATCGCCTCCAATCCCATGGAAGCAGCCCGTCTGATTTCGTCAACTCGAGAAAGGATAGCTATTTCGGCCTCAAGTCGATCATCTTCATCTGGCTCAATTGGCAATAGTCGGCCAATCTCATCGATCTGGAAACCGAGCAAGTCAAGTCTCTGTAATCGGAGCGACTCAGTTTGGATAAGTTCGTCGATGCGAGCACTCGTTTCCCTTTCAGCGAGAAGGAGCCGCTTTAACTCTCTTGTATCAATTGACCCAAATGAATCGACTAGCTCTAGCTGTGTTTGGGCTTTGGAAAGGCTTGTGCTCAGGTTCTGAGAGAAAAGCTCGACCATGTTTTGGCACACTTCTGAGATCTCAGCGGCGGACACGAGCTTGCCATCAATATAAGCCTTCGATCTCCCTGACCTGTTTATCTCCCTACGTAGTACTAATTCGGACACACCGTCGCTAAACAGACCAGTTACCTCGGCGGACTCCTCGCCTTCTCGGATCATTTCGGGAATAGCTTTCGAGCCTAAAAGAAGCTCGATAGCGCTGACTATCATGGTCTTCCCCGCGCCCGTCTCCCCGGTCAGGGCGATCAAACCACCGGGAAGGTCCATTTCGACCTCGCCTATAACCCCAAGATTCATCACCCTCAATACAGAGAGCAACCCCTAAACCCCCATCTCTTTGGAGTCCAAACCGAACTTTACCTTGAGGATCTCGTGGAAGCGCCGATTGTCAAATGTAATCAAGTGAGCACTCCTTGTGGCCCTTTTGCAAAGGACGGAATCGCCACTAGAGATAGTTGCGACGTGTTGTCCATCGATCATCACCGAAGCGGGTGGGCCATCACACATCTTCAACTCGATGCTTTCTGTCGGAGCCAACAGCATGGATCGATCAAAGAGCATATGAGGCGATATCGGCGTCAATAGTATCGCCTCTAATGTCGGCGAAGCTATTGGCCCCCTAGCCGAGAGATTGTATCCCGTTGAACCGGTGGGAGTCGCTACGATCAACCCATCGGTGTCATAGCGCAAAAAGTGGGTACCGGCTATTTCGACGGAAACCTGAATAACGTGTCCCGAATGCAGCCTTTCGACGACCACTTCATTAAGAGCGGTAGCGTTTCGAATTGGCCTTAGATCGTCGTCGTGGCGGCCCCAGGCCGAATGGAGTTCCGGATTGCCAGTGACAGTAACTGACAGAGTCATTCTTCTTTGGATTCGATAATCTCCTCCAAAATACCTAGCCAAGGCCGTGCCAAGATCCTTGGGTTCAATCTCGGTGAGGTAACCCAGCCTTCCCAGGTTTACACCGAGTATTGGAAGTTCCCACAGCGATCCAATCTCGACCGCACGTAGCATAGTACCGTCGCCACCGAGGCTGAGGATTAACTGGCAGTGTTCCACTGCGCTTGGAGTCTCCTCAAGATAGACGACGCTGTGGCCGAGCGACTCCAGCAACTTCTTTGAACTCGCGGCTAATTCTTTGGCCTCACTTCTATTCGGGTGTACAACAAACCCAACAGTGGTCACGGCACAAACCTAGCTTCCACGAGCAAACAACTACCTAATCTTCCTGGCTTCTTACTTCAAGAAATAATTTGGAGCAACCGACACTCAATTGGCCATTCAATTGAATCACCAACGTGCATCTTATGGCCGATTAGGGACGGCGGCCACAGCCGAATCTACCAGTGCATCGAACGGAAAATGATCTATCGTTTCGACGGTATCGACTGTCGCACAAATGAAGAACTCTTGATTCCCAGCAGCACCGCGTAGCCTAGAGGGTACCATCCCTCCAACTCGAAATCCGACCCCTCTAAGCAGCTCTGCTGCGTCAAGAAGTACTGAACCCCACAAAGAAGGATCTTTAATTACCCCCTTAGCCCTAGAAGCGTCCCGGTGCCCAACTTCAAATTGGGGTTTTACTAGGATTACTAGCTGGCAGCGACTATTTGGGCTGCAAATACGATAGAGGTCATCAACAACTGAACGGATTGAAATAAACGAAAGATCCGCCGTCACCAAGTCGTAACTTTTGGGTATCGGATCAGATGGGACAAATCCTCGAATATCGGTCTGTTCAAGAACTATCACCCGTTGGTTAGTCCTAAGTCGACTATCGAGTTGGGCTCGCCCCACATCAATAGCAACCACGAGCTCGGCACCCCTTTGCAGTAGGCAGTCGACAAAACCGCCCGTCGAGGAACCTATATCCATACAGGTCCACCCCGCGGGGGTCAGCCCAAAGTCATCAAGTGCTCCCTCGAGTTTCTCGCCTCCCCTGCCTACAAAACGATTCTTCTTCGTCACCGCTAGCTGATCAGATCGAAAAATCCTGCGCGCAGCCTTTTCGGCTGTAGATCCGTTAACTAGGACTTGACCTGATCCGATTAACTCCTGTGCGATAGCACGGCTCAAAGCCAAGCCACGTTCGACCAGAGCCTGGTCAAGCCTGGCTGACCCTTTAGACAATCTGGCTTACCGAACCATCTTTGCTGTCACCCTCTCCCGCAAGGAGCTATGACGGGTTGGATGTATTATCGGTCTCGGCAGGCGTCGGAGTGGCTACCGAAGAACTCTCGGCTTCTGTAGCTTTGGGGACGGCCGCCGACCTTCTGCGAGCAGCTGGACGTGGAGCGGCCGGCTTTGTAGCGGAATCTTTTTCAGTTGGAGGCTTTGGCGCCGCTGTTCTTGTCGAAGTTGCCCTCGTCGAATTTGCCCTCGTCGCAGCTGGTTTAGCGGTCGTGGCCTTAGACGGAGCCGTCTTCGATGCAGAATCCTTCGCTATATCGGACTTTTCCTTTGCAGTGGCAGAGGCAGTAGTCTCTGCTTTTTCGGTCGAATTCTCTCCTGAAGCAGCCTTTTCCTCTTTGGTTGGCTTGTCATCCTTAGTCGGCTTGGCGTCTTTGTCCGGCTTCTGCTTCTTGGAGAAGGTACCCATGTACTGGCTCATAAACTTCTCGAATAGCTTCTGAAGCTCATCCGCCCGAACCAGACCAATCGCCTTGGCCTGCCTCTCAACTTCTTTCCTAATCATCTCGGCAAGTGCCTCGGACGACTTTTTGGACTTCTCCAACATCTCCTCGGCAGCAGCGTTGATCCGCTCACGCTGGACTTCACCCGCGTGCTGAAGCTCTTTTACTAATTCTTCAAAACGAGCCTGGGAAAGCTTCGCGGTCGACATCCAGGTATCTGCAAACTTTTGAAAGAGATCTTTTTGTTGCGCCATAACACCCAAGGATAGCCTAAATACGCCGACCTTCGCCAGGACAACCTCCAAAGTCTTATTATCCAATTACGCCATGAGACCAGCGGCCCCGCTCGAAGGTGGTTTTTTTAGCGGCGCTGACTTACCAGCTATCCGCTATTGTTCAACAGGCCCAGCAACAACCACTTGTTGCAAATAGTTTTTGAACTGCTAGTTAATGCAAAAGAATATTCCTACAAAGAAGTCAAATCGGATATTAAATTGGACTCACACTGGCATACCCCAGCCAGACCGCAGCTGTTGTTCGCTTACCTGCCTACCCACTTCGCGGAACGCTTCTCCAGAAACGCAGACATTCCTTCCTGGGCGTCCTGGCTCTGAGATGCGCCGGCCATTGCTTCAATGGCTAGTGAATAGGCATCTCTTTGACCAAGGTCCATCTGGCGATACATAATCGCCTTGCCTACCGCTTTCGAATAGGTTGATCCTCGAGTCGCCCTTTTCAGCAGCGAAATAACAGCTTCTTCCAGCTTGTCGTCTTCGACCGCATAATTTATAAGTCCCCATTGCTGGGCCGTTTCCGCATCGATTACGTCGCCGCACATTCCCATCTCGAAGCCTCTTTTTCGCCCGACGTTTCTAGCCACCGCCACCAGAGGAGTATGGCAGTACCAGCCACCCTTTCCACCAGGTGTCGCAAATCCAGCCGACTTAGCCGCCACGGCCAAATCACACGAAGCCACTAACTGACAGCCGGCGGCTGTGGCTAAAGCATGAACCTTGGCAATTGTCGGTTGCGGAATACTCTGCAGGAGGGTCATCATTTCGGTACAGGTTGTCAACAGGGTGCGCATGAAGCTGATATCCGCTCCGGCCATGTCCGCAAAATCATGGCCAGCTGAAAACACTGGGCCGTTGGCGGCAATCACCAGTCCCAGTGCGTCGCTATCCCCCACTTTCGAAGTAGCGTCGATAATCTCCCGCATATGAGCAAGGCTCAGAGCATTTCGCCTCTCTGGACGATTGAGCGTTATCCTAGCGAACTCAGAGTCCAGATCCACGGTGATAAATTCGTATGCCATTGAAAACTCCCCCTCAACAAAACAGACTAGTTCCATTGATAAGCACAAGGCTAAATCGAAGCCCAACTTCTCAATGGTCGACGAACGACTTTTCCTGTACTAAAAGTGATCTGACAGCTGATCTGAGCGCCAAATTTGCTCCAGTCACATACGGCGGCAACATGAGGTGGGATGAAATTGAAGAAGTTCCGAGACTGAGTCCAAAATGCCATAAGGGGATTCAGCCATCTGCCAAGCACTAAAGGATTGCTCTCTAGGTCTCGCCTGAATCAGATGGTCTACGGTCACAACGATGGTCTACGGTCACAACGATGGTCTACGGTCACAACGATGGTCTACGGTCACAACGATGGTCTACGGTCACAACGATG
>JABEUO010000062.1 GCA_013044415.1 Acidimicrobiaceae bacterium | reverse complement strand
CTAATGGAGCCGGAAAGACCACCACGGTAGAAATTCTGGAGGGGTATAGGACACCCGATTCAGGGAGGGTCTTGGTGCTAGGCGAGACCCCGTACGGAGCCGGTGCAGACTGGCGCTCCCGGATAGGAATAGTGCTTCAGAGCGCCGGAGATCTTGGTGAAATACGGGTTAAAGAAGCGGTCGACTTCTTTTCCTCCTTATACCCAAATCCGCGACCGACCGATGAAGTCATCGAGTTGGTTGGTCTGACAGAGCAGCGTAAGTTTCCGGTGAGGGTGCTATCGGGAGGTCAGCGACGAAGGGTGGACGTAGCCCTCGGCATCGTTGGTAGGCCAGAACTACTATTTCTTGACGAACCGACGACGGGATTCGATCCGGAAGCTAGGCGCCAGTTTTGGGTTCTGATCTCGAGCCTCAAGGAACTCGGGACGACCATCGTTTTGACTACCCACTACCTCGAAGAGGCGGAAGCGCTGGCCGACAAAATAGTGGTAATAAACAGAGGAAGGGTTCTCACCGAAGGCCCGCCAGATGAGCTTGGCCGGGGACCCGAGGAGGGCTGTTTTGTGAGGTGGAGAGGTGAAGACGGTGCAACGGTAGAGATCCACACCACCAACCCGACCTCCCTGGTTGCATCGGCCTATGAGGAAAGCGGTAGGGAGCTAATCGATCTTGAGGTATACAGGCCGAGCTTAGAGGACCGATACCTCAGGCTCATCTCGGAGGAGGATCGGTGAAGTCGGTACTACGGGTAGGCCTCAGGCGGGGTCTGTTGGAGATAAAGGAGTTTTTCCGCGAGAAGGATGCTGTGATCTTTACCGCCGCCCTACCAGCGGTAATGCTGATACTTTTTGCTGCCATATTTCACTTCAAGGCCCCTGGTACCAACGTCCCGGCCGCAGAGATCTACACAACGGGACTCATGGCGGGCGGAGTGGCGTCGACATCTTTTGTCTCGATGGCCGTGGCGATAGCGGTGGAGCGCGATACAGGCGGTCTAAAGAGACTGGCGGGTACTCCGATGCCCCGCTCGGCTTACTTTATTGGAAAGGTGATTCGTGTAATTGTCCTTAGCGTCATTGAGATCGCCCTTCTACTTTTGATCGGAATCATCTTTTATCATGTAAAGCCCCCTCGAACCATGGCACTGTGGTGGCGTTTGCTCTGGCTCACCCTGCTAGGGAGCGCAGTGATGGGAGTGCTCGGTGTAGCGATCTCGAGTCTTCCTCGGAGCTCTCGATCTGCACCAGCGGTGGTGAACCTGCCCTTCATTGTTCTTGAGTTTCTCTCCGGCATCTTTATACCATTTTTCATGCTCTCAAAGGCGATTCAGCACTTTAGCCTCCTATTGCCGCTGGCCCAACTGGCGGAAGGTTATCGCAGTGTCCTGCTCCCGCCGACCTTTGCGCACCTAGAGGTGGGTGGCAGTTGGAATCAACTTGCCGTGTTGGAGAACCTGCTCGCTTGGCTGGTCATCGGCTTCGTCGCGAGTGTGTTTAGTTTTAGCTGGGGCACGGAGCGGGTTTTGATACCAAGACCGAAGGCCGCTCTGAAACCCGGACCAAAGACCATCGATTGAGTAATCGCAGGCTCATTTAGTCTTTGAGAGGGCGACATTGAGGGCCAGCACGTTTACAAACGGGGATCCGAGAAAACCGAACTGCCTTCCGACGATCTCCGATTTGACCAGCTGATCGACCTGGTTCGTAGATAGTCCCCGAGCCCTAGCCACACTGGCCGCCTGCGCATAGGCGGCATTGACCGAGATATCGGGGTCCAGTCCGCTTCCCGAATTGACTACCAAGGATTGAGTAGGCGTGATCCCCCTGGACTTGTAGAACGCTATAAGGGCCCTTGTCTTGTTGTAGAGGGCCTTTGAGTTCGGACCCAAGTTGCTTCCGCCGCTCGAAGAAGGGTTGTATGGATCGGGTCTTCCATGAAACCAGCTACTTCCGGTGAAGTTCTGTCCAATCAGTGCTGATCCGTATCGAGTTATCGAACCGTTTGCTTGGTATTTGAAGGTCCCCTGTGCCAGACCGAGTGCTGCCAAGGGGTAGATTACCCCACAGATTACGGCGAAGATCACCATCATGATCAGGGATCGCTTGAGCGGTATTAGTAACATTAGAACCCCAAATGTGAGACGAGAAGGTCGATTATTTTTATTCCGATAAAGGGCAGAATGAGCCCACCCACCCCATATATCAGGACGTTTCGCCTGAGTATTTGCGAGGCGCTGCTCGGCTTGAACTTAACTCCCCTCAGAGCTAGCGGAATTAGCGCGATGATGATTAGCGCGTTGAAGATAACCGCCGACATTACCGCTGAATCGGGGGAGTGGAGCCTCATGATATTTAGTGCCGATAGCCCGGGAAACTCGCTAACGAAGAGTGCCGGGATGATCGCAAAGTACTTAGCTACGTCGTTGGCGATTGAGAAGGTCGTCAGTGCCCCACGCGTAATGAGCATCTGCTTTCCGATCTCGACGACATCTATCAACTTGGTCGGATTGGAGTCCAAATCGACCATGTTTCCGGCCTCTTTGGCCGCTACGGTTCCCGAGTTCATCGCCACCCCAACGTCCGCCTGGGCCAATGCCGGAGCGTCATTGGTTCCGTCACCCGTCATCGCAACGAGTTTTCCCTCCGCTTGGTTAGCTCGGATCAGCTCGAGCTTATCCTCGGGGGTAGCCTCGGCTAAATAGTCGTCTACGCCGGCTTCAGCTGCGATTGCAGCGGCGGTCAATGGGTTGTCTCCGGTGATCATTATGGTCTTGATCCCTATGGAGCGGAGCATCTGAAAGCGCTCCTTTATCCCGTCCTTCACGATGTCTTTCAGCTCGACGACCCCGAGAATCTCGTTGTCGATCGAGACCGCCAAAGGTGTCGAACCAGATTTTGAAATTGCGGCGGTCACTTCGTCGAGTTCACTTGGTACCTGACCACCAAGGGCGGTAACCCAGGCCTTGACGGCTTCGGTTGCACCCTTTCTTATCCGGGAATCCCCGATGTCAAGACCCGACATCCTCGTCTGAGCGGTGAAGGGTACGAAGGTGTGCTCCTCCCCCATGTTCTGCTCTCGAATGTTGAAAAGGTCCTTAGCAAGTACGACTATCGAACGACCCTCTGGCGTCTCGTCGGCCAGAGAGGCCATCTGTGCCGCTAGGGCTAGCTCTATTTCGCTGTGACCGGAGACGGGAACGAATCTCGAGGCCATTCGATTACCGAGTGTGATCGTACCGGTCTTGTCGAGGAGGAGGGTCTGGACGTCACCAGCGGCCTCCACTGCCCTTCCGGACATGGCAAGGACGTTCTTTTGAACTAGCCGGTCCATTCCGGCAATTCCGATAGAACTCAGAAGTGCACCGATTGTCGTGGGGATCAAGCAGACCAACAGGGCGACGAGGGTAACTATCGATACGTGGGCTCCAGAAAATATACCAAAGGGTTGCAAGACGACGATCACCGGCAAGAAGACGATCGTCAGTGCGGCCAAAAGTATCGTCAGTGCGACCTCGTTTGGGGTCTTCTGCCTCTCCGCACCCTCGACTAGTGAGATCATCCGGTCGAGAAAGGTCTGCCCCCGCTCAGCGGTGATCCTGACGACTATCCGATCGGACAATACCTTGGTTCCCCCGGTGACTGCGCTCCTGTCGCCGCCGGACTCCCTGATCACCGGGGCCGACTCTCCGGTGATTGCCGACTCGTCGACCGAAGCGACTCCCTCGGTGATCTCACCGTCAGAGGGAATGATGTCTCCGGCTTCACATACCACCAGATCACCCTTTTTGAGTTCTGAGGCAGCCACGAGACTCTCTTGCCCGTCACCACCAAGCAGTCTCGCCTGGGTGTCGGTTTGCATCTTGCGAAGCGAATTAGCCTGGGCCTTGCCCCTTCCTTCGGCCATCGCCTCGGCAAAATTGGCCATCAAGACGGTCAGGAAGAGCCATACTGCGACGCTTATCGAAAAGAGGCTCGGCGAGAAGATCGCCTTGTACGCGACCACCACCGTACCGATGAGGACGACGAACATAACCGGGTTCTTGATCTGGACCTTAGGGTTGGTCTTCTTTACCGATTCGATCAGGGCCGGTAGGACCACCTCCTTTTCGAAGAGTGGCCTCTTTTTGCCCATCCCACCCTTTTTGGTTTCGACGGCTTCAGCTACAGCGGTGTTCAAAACAGCCTCCCGTGACTAAGTTGCTCGGCTAGGGGACCCAATGAAAGTGCGGGGAAGAAGGTCAACCCCCCAATGATCAGGATTACCCCGACGAGCAGTCCACAAAACAGGATCGAGTCGGTTCGGAAAGTTCCCAACGAGGGAGCGACTACGCCTTTTTCGGCCAGTGCGCCTCCTAGGGCTAAAGCCGGGAGAATTACTCCGAACCGGCCGATAAGCATGACTATCGCACCGGCCACGTTGTAAAAGGCGGTGTTCGACGATAGCCCGGCAAATGCGGAACCATTGTTATTGCCTTGAGAAGTGAAGGCATAGAGGATCTCCGAGAAACCGTGTGGACCAGGGTTCAGTACACCCGCCCGCCCTTGTGAGATGGAGACCGCAATTCCCGTGGCGACCAGAACGGTTATCGGCATTACCAAGACCCCGATAGCCGCCAGCTTCACCTCCCTGGCCTGGATCTTTTTCCCGAGGTACTCGGGTGTCCGTCCGACCATTAGTCCGCCAACAAAAACAGTGACGATTGCGAATAACAGGATCGTGTATAGTCCCGATCCAACTCCACCCGGGGTCACCTCACCGAGCATCATCCCGCCCATTGCGGTCAAGCCTCCAATAGGGGTATAGGAGTCCATCGACGAGTTCACCGAACCGGTCGAAGTCTGGGTAGAGGTGACGTTGTACAACACCGAGGAGGACGCCCCGAAGCGACTCTCCTTGCCCACCATATTTCCCGACGCCGAGTGGGTGATGCCAGCTTTGGCGACCGCAGCGGTGGTGTGTTGTTCGGCGGCCAGCCCAATCGCCATGAAGGAGAAGAAGAAGATCGCCATCGCAGCGAGCAGGGCGAGCCCCTGCTTTATCGATCCGACCATCTTTCCAAAGGTGTAGGTAAGCCCTACCGGAATGAGGAGGATCAGGTAGATCGATAAAATATTGGTGAGTCCAGTTGGGTTTTCAAACGGATGGGCACCGTTGGCATTGAAAAAGCCCCCACCGTTGGTACCTAGTTCCTTGATCGCCTCCATCGAAGCGATGGGACCTAGCAGTATCAGCTGCTTGAAGCCGTCGAGTGGGTTATGGATAAAGACCGAACCACTAAGGGTGTCGACTGCACCTTGGGCGACAAAGATTATCGATGCCACGAAAGCGATCGGAATGAGTATGTAGAGGATTCCCCTCGTTAAGTCGACCCAGAAATTACCTATCGTCTTCGAATGCTGCCTCTTGAGTCCCCTGACTAGACCGACAGCCACCGCTATGCCAACGGATGCCGAAATAAACATTTGAGAGGCCAGCGCTATCATCTGGGAGAAGAAACTCATCGTCGTCTCGCCCGAATAGTTCTGCCAGTTCGTATTGGTTACGAAGGAGACCGACGTATTGAAGGCGAGTGCCGGGGTCACCCCGTGTTGATGGAGCGGATTCAGGCCCAAGTGTCCTTGCAGCCTAAGGATGAGGTAGGTGAATCCCATTGCTACACCGCTGAAGACCACCAACGAAGTTGCATACCGCCTCCAGCCCTGCTCGAGCTGGTCGTCAATACCGCAGATTCGGTAGATTGGTCTCTCGATGAAGCCGAGCCAATTCACCCGTCTCTCGTATACCGCCTCCATGTAGCTTCCCAAAAAGCGCCAGGAGATCCCGAGCGCTACTACGAGAACCAAAATGGTCCAGGCCGTCGACATTTAAAACTTCTCCGGACGGATAAGGGCGACGCAGAGGTAGCCAAAGGTCAATACCGCCACAACGAGTAGGACTACATCGGTCGCCGTCATGCCTTCTCCAAGAATCTAGAGAAGCCGAGCATCGCTGCGACGAAGATTACAAAGCCGAGTATCGCAAGTAGATCTGCCATAGTTGAAAACTAAGTCAGCGGTTGTCAACAGACCATAAATAGAGGTGACGATTCCGTCAACGCCACGTCAATACAGCGCTAAAACAGCGCTAAAACAGCGCTAAAACAGCGTCAACACCATATCAAACAGGAATCAATTTCGAACCATCGATAGCTGGTCGGTGGAATGGGG
>JABEUO010000267.1 GCA_013044415.1 Acidimicrobiaceae bacterium | reverse complement strand
CTGGCCTAGACCGCAAGTCAGCAAGCGGACCTTCACCTTGCACTTAGGGTAACTCGTAGAAGCATTGTTGGAAAACCTCCACCGAAAAGTGTCCTTCGCCCATCAATTTGCGGCACAGCTCTGCCCACACACACCCCAAAACCTTCACTAAGCGTAGTAATAATCTGTATAGCCAACTTAAGACCCTGATTTATTCGTCCCGCTAGTGGCATTAGTCCCAGTGGTAGACCGCATTTAGTAGTCATCCTGGTGACTTATAGTGCTAGGGCTGCAACGGGAGCTAGAAGTACCTTAAATAACAGAGGCAAGATTTTTAGAGGAGGAAGAGGAGATGAAGAGATTAGAGATTATAGATCAACCCAAGGCCACAAAGTGGCTCTTCAGCAATCAATATGCGGGCTTCATTTGGCTCGTAGTTAGAGTTTGGCTCGGATACGAGTGGATCAAGGCCGGATGGGCGAAGCTCTTCGGAGCAGAGGCAAAAGCATTTTGGGATACGGGGCTCGGTGTCAAAGGATTCGCAGAGGGTGCGATTGCTTCCCATGGTGCGCCACACGGTGCAGTATCATATGGCTGGTGGGTCGCATTCCTGCGTAACTTTGTCGTCCCTAACTATTCGTGGATCGCAAAGCTCGTAGCCCTCGGAGAATTTTTAGTCGGTGTGGCCCTTATCGTCGGCTTCATGACCGGCCTGACTGCGCTGCTTGGCTTGCTTTTGAACTTCACCTACGTATACTCAGGAACGGTATCGACCAACCCGACCTTCATAATCTTGGGAGTGCTATTGGTTACCGCCTGGAGAATTTCGGGCCTATATGGAGCTGACTACTTCGTCCTTCCGTGGCTCCGCAATCTTCTCCACGGGACTAACCGAGTTGATAAGGCGGCCGGAAAGCTACCTGAGCCACCCAAAGTCGAAGCATCACAGCCAAAGGACCTCGTGAGCAACAGCTAGTCCTCCCTGGAAATTGATCCTCGAAATGAGGCCGGAGTTCTTCCGGCCTCATTTTGGTTTCCAATTAACCTCAAGCAGGTCCCGTCGCGTCTCCCACGATCAGCGAGTCCAAAGCCAGTACTTCGTAATCCTTGGTCACCACCAGTGGATTCACATCCAGTTCACACACCTCTGGGTGCAAAGTTACTAAATGAGCCACCCTTACGATCGCATGTGCCAGCTTGTCGGCGGCGGCATGATCTTTAAATCGACCCGATATCAGCGCCCTTCCAGCCGCCGTTCCTGAAAGCATCTCAATCGCCTTGTCTAGATCCAAACCATCCGCCAAGGCGACCTTAGAATCCGAGATAAGTTCGGCTAGTACCCCTCCGGTTCCCACGGCTATCAAGTGTCCAAAGTTCGGGTCCCTCTTTACGCCAATTATGAACTCCAGGAGTGGTCTGGTCATCCTTTGAATCAGAACGCCCCTCACCAACGAGTCACCGGTAGCCTTTTTTGCTGAATCGACGACCAGATCAAAGGCGTCCTCTAGCGAGCGACGGTCGCCGATCCCTAGAACCACCGCCCCCGCTTCACTCTTATGTAGGAGGCCAGGGCAGTCCGCCTTGACCACTACCGGAAATCCTAGAGTTTGTGCGTGCGCCAGCGCTTGTTGTTTTGAGTTGGCAAAAAGAGACTCGACCGTAGGTACGCCCACCGATGCGAGTACCTCTAGCGATTCCCTCTCTGGGTAGACCCCGTTTGGGATCGATTCCACGATAACGTCAGACATCGATCTCTTGCCCCTTGGCGCCCTAGGCCTGAAAAGGTGACTAAGGCTAGCCAACAGCCTGACGGCTTCAACCGGATTTTCCAATACTGGAACCCCTGCTTGGCGGAGCTCGTCCATCAGTAATGGAGTCGTCAACCCCGAAAGTACGATTGGAAGCTGGTACTTCTTCCTCACTTCGATTAATCTCCGGATCGCCGGTCCGGCGAGGGACTGAGCAAGGGATGTGTGGCCGAGGTAGACAAGGATCGAGTCGAAGAGCTCAGACGATGCCAAAACCTCTAGGAACTCGCCGGCTATATTGGCGTCATTCAAGAACTGGCCGGTGAAGTCAACCGGATTCTCCAATCCGGCAAAGGGAACCAACCCTTTAAGCCGAGCCCTGATATCATCTGGCAGCATTGGGAGTTCGAGTCCGACTTCGGCCGCTTCGTCGGCCATCATTATCCCGACTCCCCCCGATACCGTCAACAGACACACCCTCTTTGACTTTGGCTTCAATCCAAACGAGGCCGATTCTGTTATTTGAATCAGGTCGTCCAGATCTGCCGCCCGCTCAACTCCAAATTGGTCAAATACAGCGCTAATCGCCCTGTCGTCTCCGACCATTGCTCCAGTGTGGGACTTGGCCGCCCTCGAGCCAGCTTCAGACCTCCCCGCCTTAAGTAGCACTACCGGTTTATTTGCGTCTCGGGCCCGCTCGAGTGCAGACATCAGCGCGGGGCCATTTCGAACCCCCTCGATATATCCTGCAATCACCTCGATCTTTGGATCATCAGCTAGATAGGAAATACAGTCGGCGACACTCACGATGGCTTCATTGCCCGTAGCGATCCAACTTCCGACGCCAAGTTCCCTCCTCCTGGCTAGTGCCAAAAAGTAGGAGCCAAAAGCGCCGCTCTGACAGGCAAAGCCCACGTTCCCACTCTTCAAGGTCCCTGATTCGAGCGTCGCTGTAAAAGAAGCGGCCGCTCCAATGGTTGCGTTAATTACCCCCAAGCAGTTAGGGCCGAGCATGATAACATCGCTCTCTTCGCACTGCTGTCGAAGTCGCTCCTGTGCTGCCTCACCATCTAACCCGACTTCGCCGTATCCAGAGGAGAATACCACTACCGCCCCGGCTCTTATAGAGGCAGCCTGATCTATGACCTCCCGGACGAACTTAGTACCTACCGCCACGACCACCAGGTCCGGAGGGCGGTCCAGTTCAAGAAGGCTCGAGTAGCACTTCCGGCCAAAGACAGAGTCGTATTTTGGATTAATTGGATAGATTTCACCACCAAAACCCATCTCGATGCTCGCGGCAATTGGTCTACCTCCGATCCTCGCCGGATCATCAGAAGCGCCAACTACCGCTATCGACTTCGGACTAAATAGCCTTACCAAAGAGCT
>JABEUO010000266.1 GCA_013044415.1 Acidimicrobiaceae bacterium | reverse complement strand
GACATCTATGATGTCACCTCAGGTGGGGAAGTCCGCCTTCTAATAGCGAGTGGGAGACTAGGTAGTGAAAGTAGCGATTCCCGCTGAGATCACACCCGGCGAGACGAGGGTCGCTGCGGTACCGGAAACGGTAACGAAGCTTCGTAGCGCTGGGTTCGAAGTCGTTGTTCAAAAAGGTGCGGGGGAGTCAGCACACTTTTCTGATCATGATTACGTCGAGGCTGGTGCGGTGTTAGCAGATTCGGCCTCGGAGACGTACGCCGGAGCCGACGTCGTCTTTAAAGTGCAACCACCAACCCCCGAAGAGGTCAGTTTAGTTGACCCCAAGTCGGTCTTGGTGGGATATATATATGCCTATAAGAATCAGGCGCTCATGGTGGCGCTCGCCGAACGTGGAGTGACGACGCTTGCGTTGGAACTTCTACCCCGCATCTCTAGGGCGCAGTCGATGGACACTCTGTCGTCGCAAGCATCCATTGCTGGCTATAAGGCGGTCGTTCTAGCCGCTTCAAAGCTCGACAGAATTATTCCAATGCAGATGACCGCCGCAGGAACACTTCCGCCAGCGAAGGTATTCATCCTCGGAGCAGGGGTTGCTGGACTACAAGCCATAGCAACCGCAAAGAGGTTGGGTGCCGTAGTCGAGGCCTTTGACGTGAGGCCAGCAGTCAAAGAAGAGGTCCAGTCTTTGGGAGCCAAGTTTCTCGACATACCGATCGAGTCCGCAGAAGGTCAAGGTGGCTACGCCAAGGAACAGGGCGAGGAGTATCTCAAACGCCAAAGGGAACTATTAGGTGACCGCGTGGAAGCCGCCGACATAGTCATTACAACCGCAGCAATTCCTGGCCGAAAAGCGCCCCTCTTAGTAACCAAAGAGATGGTACAGCGGATGAGGGGCGGTGCCGTAATAGTCGACCTTGCTGCCGACACAGGAGGTAACTGCGAGGTAACCGAGCCAGGTGAAGAGACTGATTTCGCCGGAGTAACGGTAGTTGGAATTCGAGACATGCCAACTACAGTGCCCCGCCATGCCAGCCTAACTTATTCAAAGAACCTGCTCAACCTGGTTTCGACGTATGTCAAAGATGGAGTTTTTGCGCTCGACTTTGATGATGAGATCATAAAAGGAACCTGTGTAGTTAGGGATTCGAAGGTCGTTTATCAATCGCCTCAGGCACGTGCCGCGTCAACGACGGAGGCATCCACCAGTGCAAGCCAAGGCGAAAAGGAGAACTAGTGAGCAACGCCCTCATTGAATACATAACGGTATTCGTGCTAGCAGGATTCGTCGGAATAGAAGTCATTTCGAAAGTTCCGACAATTTTGCACACACCACTCATGTCCGGCAGCAATGCAATCCATGGCATTATTCTCGTCGGCGCACTTGCAGTCGAAGCCAATGCTCATGGAACATTGCAGGTAGTTCTCGGATTCTTAGCGATCATTTTGGCCACGATAAACGTGGTTGGTGGATTTGTCGTCACGGACAGGATGTTGGAGATGTTCAAATCTCGCCGTCCTGAGCAATCGAAGCAGTAGGTGCAAATGTCAAGTTATATTGTCGCAACTTCCGGTCTAACCCAAAGCGAAGGAGTTCACCTCGCATACTTGGTGGCCGCAGTCCTGTTCATACTCGGCCTTAAGCAGTTAAGCTCGCCAAAAGGTGCTCGCAAGGGTAATACCACCGCCGCAGTTGGAATGATCATTGCCTTAATTACTGGGCTAATCGGATTACATCCGTCGTCTGGCCGCGTTATCCTCATGGTCATCGGGGTCGTCGTGGGTCTCCTCGTCGGAACACTCTCAGCTCGCAAAGTAAAGATGACCGCAATGCCCCAGATGGTCGCTGCCTTCAACGGCGTGGGTGGAGGTGCAGCCGCACTTGTTTCGGTTGAAGAGTACATGAGGCTCGTCGCACATTCGTCGCAAGGCGTCGTCTTCGTAATCACCGTTGTTTTTTCGGTTGTGGTTGGATCAATATCTTTTGCGGGTTCGGTTATCGCTTTTACCAAACTTCAGGAGCTGATGACCGGTAGACCGGTGACCTATCCAGGACAACAGGCGGTGAACGGCATCGTGGTCGTGGCAATCCTGGCCATCGGGGTATATCTTGTCGGTTTCGGAACCAGTGTCGCCCTGGTAGTGGTTCTGCTCGCGATCGCACTCTTCTTAGGCGTCGCCTTCGTGCTACCAATAGGTGGAGCAGACATGCCGGTCGTTATTTCGATGCTCAATGCCTTCACGGGACTTGCCGTCGCCGCAACCGGCTTCGTCCTCGGCAATACGGTGCTCATCGTCGGCGGTACATTGGTCGGTGCGTCTGGAACGTTGCTAACTAAGATGATGGGCGATTCGATGGGCCGCTCCCTAGGAAACGTCCTCTTCGCAGCCGTCGGCAAGGCAGCACCGGGGGGGGGAGCCGCCGCTGGGTCCGTTGAAGGACGTTCGGTGCGCTCTGGAACACCCGATGACATAGGGGTTATGCTCGCGTATTCGCAAAAAGTTATCATCGTGCCCGGCTATGGGCTAGCGGTAGCTCAGGCCCAGCATGTTGCTAAAGAGCTGGCTAGCGCACTTGAAAAGCGCGGCGTAGACGTAGCGTACGCTATTCACCCAGTCGCGGGAAGAATGCCGGGTCACATGAACGTACTCTTAGCCGAGGCTGACGTGCCGTACGAGCAGCTTAAAGAGATGGACGAGATAAACGATCAGTTCAAGCTCGCTGATGCCGTACTCATCGTCGGCGCAAACGACGTGGTCAACCCCTCCGCCAGGAGCGACTCTTCGAGTCCAATCTTTGGCATGCCGATTCTAAATGCGGATGAGGCAAAGAACATCATCTTCATGAAGAGGTCGATGCGTCCAGGATTTGCCGGAGTGGACAACGAATTGATGTTCGATCCAAAGACGATAATGCTTTTTGGGGACGCCAAAGATTCTTTAACCAAGCTCGTAGCGTCGGTAAAAGCCGCATAAGCACTGTTCCTCCTCTGAACGAGCCTTCTGGTTCGTTCAGAGGAGGAAGGTGCCTTGTAGTCTAGATCTGTAACAGATATGGGGATTATGCCTGGTGCAGACTGACTTGATAATACTTGGAGCCGGGCATGCCGGCATGTCTGCAGCTATATCCGCGCTGAATCGCGGCCTTAAAGTTACCCTTATCGACAAGAATACACCGGGAGAGGGGTTCAATTTTGACCTCCAGGACGGTAGAGTAGCGACGATTTCTCTACTTAATGAGACAAATACCGCTATCACCTCGGGTCCGTCCATATGGATGGACCCCGGGATAAAAGATGTCTTCTCCCACCATTACCTTGAATTTGTCAAAGGATGGGGGAGAGTAGTTAGGTCTAACACGGTAGAAGTTGCTGGTAACACCTATTCTGCTCGAAAACTGATAATCGCAACTGGGTCGGAGGCATATCTCGAACCCGCAAACACCTTCGCCAACACATACCTTTACAACGAAGACGTTCTTCCCCCAGTTTCTGACTTGTCCCAAGGTGTGGTCATAGCTGGCGGTGGAGAATATGCCTGCCTGATAGCCGAGGCCTACTCTTCAATGGGCATAGTTACGAACCTGGTTGTCCCAGGTGCAGTGCTGCTTGAGGAGTTCGAGTCAGAGGTCTCCGATCTTTTGCAAGACTCTTACGCCAAACTTGGTATTGGTCTGCACCTGAATAGTTCCTTGGTATCCGCAACCAAGGATACCGACGCCGAAGGTCCAATCAAAGTGCGTTTGAACGACTCCACGGTCTTGACGACATCAGCAATAATCTCAACGGGTACTCGAAGAGGTCGGACAGACGGCATGGGACTAGAGTCGATAGGTTGTGCTACCGACGAACGTGGATTTGTCAAAGTTAACAGGCGGCTGCAGAGTTCTCGGACGGGGATCTTCTGTGCTGGGGACGTTACCGGTATGCTGCTCGGACCAGTATCGGCCAGAGAAATGGGACGCATAGCGGTAAGTCAAGCATTTGACAGATCCCCGGTCTCTCACTTCAATCCCATGCAAACAGCTAGGGTAGTTCCGACTACCCCGCTAGTTGCAGCTATCGGTAGGAAAGAGGGGAATGCACCTAGAAAATCTTCAAAGGTCGAAAAAGTTGCCTTTGAAGAACTGCCGTCACCTCGGTTTGCTCCCGCGAGCACAGGTTTCGTAAAGCTTGTTACTGCTCCGCGGCCATTTGCCCGGCGCTTGGGTGGCGGTCGGCTCATTGGCGCCACCATCGTCGGAAATACCGCCGACGAAATGATGGCTGAGCTAGCGTTGATAATACGAAGAAAATTACCTATTGGTGCGATAGTTGAGAACTTGCGTCCTACCAGAAGCTTGAGCTACAGCGTAGAGTTGGCTGCCAGAAGGATTCTAGAATACTCAGGCTCACAAAGGAGCAAGGACGACTAACGGCTCGAATATAGATCTGATAATCGAGGACCCTGCAAATTCGCTGAAAAGACGGCGTGACCATTCCATCTGAAAAAGGCGAGGACTGCTAGAATCGCTTCACTCGCATGGGCGATTCCAAGATTTACTCGAGTGGATCCACCATCTTGGAATAGTGGTGATCCAGTCCTCGTCAGCTGGCCTCGTTTCGTGGGCTGTTGGATTTTGTCACCTTCGTCGATACCTGCGTCAATGGTCCTTGAGGAATAGTCCAAAAGTCCCAACAGCGCCTGACTGATCAATAACAAGCATGACGCCAAGAATCGCTTTATAGAATCTCGTGCGAACTGCCCAATTCAAGGTTTGACTTTTTGGCCTTTGACTGAGGCTAGCGTGTACTGCGCAAATTGCCAATGTTGGCAGCATGCGCCAAGTGGAGAGTGGATACGAGATGGCTCACAAAGAGCGGTCAATCTAATGCCAGGGATGGGAAGTCAGCCAGCGAGCCTCTACGGTGCCCTGTCACACCCCCTTTACAACCTTCTTTTTTTGACGGTTTTGGCTGGTTTGGTTGCTGGCGTGCTCTTCATGTTCATCGCTTCTTGGTGGCCAACTAAAAGCAGAGATTCCAAGTGGTCTTTATGGAGTGGTTGGGGAGACGGCAGACTGAATGTCCCAGGATCGGTTGCCTCCTTCCTTCGCATCAGTTTTGGAATAATCTGGACTTTCGACGGTATGTTCCAGCTACGGCCTGACCTTCCCGGTGGGTTTGTCAGCCAGGTGGCCCAACCATCTCTCCAGGGTGCACCCTCGATTGTCACCCAACTCATCAACCCATTGTTGAATCTTTGGAACACCCATCCCATCAGGGCAGATGTCGTTTCGGGCTGGCTCCAGATCTTGATCGGGATTACGATGATCTTTCTAAATTCAGGTCGAGTGCTCCAGTTAGTCCTATGGCTTAGCGTCGGTTGGTCGGCGGTAATATTCGTTTTTGGCAACGGGTTTGGAATCTTTTACAATGGCGCTTCCTTTGTTACCGGCGCTCCGGCAGCAATACTCATTTATGGCTTTGTATCCATCTACTTGCTAGGTTTGGCACGCGGGGCCGGTTGGACGAAGAACCCTAAAACACTTCCCATAAGTGTCGCAACCTTTCTCTTCCTGGGAGGATTTTTACAAGCCCTGCCGCAAGAGGGTTACTGGGGGAAGTCATTAGCCGCGATGTTTGAGGGGATGGCCTCTGCCAACCAGCCAGGAGTGTTTTCGACAGTAATTCAGTGGGCCTCAGACTTGGCAAGAGCTGAACCAGTTTTCACAAATGCACTATTCGTCACTCTGGTTTTCGCTTCCGCCGTTTGCCTCGTCATATTCAAAAAACGGTGGGCCGTATGGCTTGCCATTCTGGTGACCTTGCTTGGTTGGTGGTTCGGTCAGGATTTTGGGATTTTCTCAGCCACCGCCACCGACTTCAACTCGGGTCTACCGCTTATCCTCGTCTTGACGGCGATACTCAGAGGATACCAAGCTGATGAATTGGCTAACTCGCAATCAGGGACGCAACTCTTAGAAGCCTACAAAACCACTTTGGCGGCGTCCTCTTTAGTAGTTGCGTGTCTTTTTGGAACGCTACTCTCCGCAGTGTTATTTTTCGCCTCACTTTTTGGCGCCGATTCGGCCGCTATCGCAACGGTCGATTCATCGGGTTACAAGTATCTGTCGCCGACAAATGCGCCCGCCTTTACCCTAACCAACTTCGATCACAGGATTGTCTCGCTTTCGTCGATCGAAGGAAGTCCCATACTGTTGACATTTCTTAACCCACTATGCCCAGGGGAGTGCCAAACGCTTACCCGGGAGATGCTCACAGCCGCAAAGCAACTCGGTATTTTGGGGTCAAAGGTAAAGTTTGTGGTCATTGATGTCAATCCATCCGCCACATCCGTTGTCGACACTTCTTCATATGCACGTCGGTTCGGAATCAACCGATATAAGAACTGGTATGTCCTTTCTGGACAGCCGGGACAGCTCAAAAAAGTGTGGAGTAATTACTCCATACAGGTTGCAAAATCAACCGATGGGACGGTGCGCTACACTCAGGTGTTTTACTTTATCGACAGCCTCGGCGTCGAGAGCGGGATACTTCAAGACACCGCCAACGCCTCTTACTCAGGGAGCTATTCGACCCTGATTGCCCAAAACTTAAAACAACTCCTCTGAAGGAATTAGTGGCTGGATAGCTCGATATTGGCTATTTCGCTATGGGACCCTTGATCAAACTCAAACTGTGTCAAGCAAATCTGCAACTCAGTGACGACCGGAGTCAACCTATCAGAGCGGACCTATCCGTGAATGATTACCTGGCGCGAGGCACCCTCACTCGTCTTTTTGGATTCCTACAGCGTCAACTTCGGCCACCGAGCTCGGAGTCCTCCTGAATCAAACACTGGGCGCAAACACCGAACCGAAACACCTGCAATAAAGGAGGTATGAATACCAGTTCCTCCACAGGTCTCGCTTAGTTAGACAATCCGTTGGCCTAGACAAGTCACGAATAAGACAAGTCCACAGCAGCCGAAGCAGATCAACATCTTTGAAGAAAAAAAGCTGACTCTACCCAAATTCCCCTAAATAGGGGGGTTACTACCTATGAATTCGCTGAGAACGTGAACTTATATTGATCACATTGCTGATTACAGCGATGTGGGTGGGTGGACGCATTAGGTGTTATCGACAAAATGTGTCAGGATTTGGGGGTGCTAGTTGATCGCTGCATTAAAACCCAGCTTTACAAAGGTCGTTCTGGTGCTAATAGCGGCAATTGTAGTGATAGTGCCCCTCAGCTTGGGAGTATTCACTTCAAGTTCCAATGGCCCGAGCACGGATAAGCCAGCGCAAGCAAAACCCGCAAATAATAATAACCCTGGTACCACCAAAGGGTCCAGCGCAAATCAGACCCATCTGACCGCATACCTGATTGGGAAAGACGGCTCAATTTTTGCTTTGGGAGGCTCTCACTTTTTCGGCTCGCTCGCTGGCAAAACGCTCGGGTCAAAGGTAGTCGGTGCCGCAGTAAGTGCTAGCGGTGAAGGGTACTGGCTGGTAACGGCGAAGGGCCACGTCTATAACTTTGGAAACGCAAAGTCGCTCGGGTCAGCTAATTCGACTACTTCCCCG
>JABEUO010000265.1 GCA_013044415.1 Acidimicrobiaceae bacterium | reverse complement strand
CAGTTCTTCCGGTGTGAGCATGTCATGTGAAGATTAACACACCCCTGGAGAAATTAAAAGGACCATTTGGCGCATTTTAGAATGTGATGTGAATAGATAGTTCTACGGGCAGCTATCAGCGCTTCCATAATCGGCAGTCGCGGGCCAAACTCGTTGGTCCGAAAGTGAACCCTAGGATTACGAGCTAGTCAGCAGCTTCGATCCTTACGTCGCAGCCAACGGAATTCACATTGTTAGCCGACTACATCGCTCGGTCGATGGTTAGCCAGCTAGAGCAGGAGCGGTTCGAGCCGCTACCATTTCTTGGCGAGAGGGCACCGTCCTTCAGGGCGGGGAGATCGTCAACGTATGAGAAGGTGCTGATGCGGACGAGGAAATTTTGATAGACGAGAGGTCCTATCTCCTGCGGAGATTCCGATAACGGAGATATAGAGGAAGCTAACACCGGAAGCGCCTCAGCAAATGTGGTCTTTGTGTAAGGAGAAGTAATCCACACAGCCAAACACCATGACCCAGTGGATCGACCCGCACTGGAATTGTTATAGCCAGTTAGCTTTTGGAAGCTTCGTCCTTTAGGGCGGGGAGCATGTAGCCATCGATGGCACTAACTCAGAGTAAATCTGGTTGGAGCTGAGATATACGGTCCGCTTAGTAAGTATTTATCCTACTCGACGAGCTTAAGCCTCAAAGTAGAACTAGGTTTTGTTAATGTGAAGCGTGCATCAACAAGTACTTGGAATATGCCTATTAGAGAGAAAGTTTAGGGGGATTGATGCTCTCAACTATGCAGAACAGCCAATTGACTATCCGCTCCATTTTGGAACACGGAACAGACCTTTATCCAAATTCTAAGGTCTACACCTATTTAGGCGGAGAGGCAAGCTCCCACAGCTTTAAAGAGATTGGAGAGCGTGCGGCCCAGCTCGCCCATGCACTCCACACGCTCGGAGTTAGGGATTCGGATCGGGTAGCTACATTTTGCTTCAATCACAACCAGCATCTTGAGGCCTACTATGCGGTGCCTTGCATGGGGGCAGTCCTTCACACTTTGAATGTCCGGCTTTTTGAAGAGCAAATCCGCCACGTGATCAATGACGCTCAAGACAAGGTAATAATTGCGGACGGTTTCGTTCTCGGACTTCTTGGTAAAGTGATCGCAGACTGTCCCAGCGTCGAGGCGATTATAACCGTTGGAGCAACTAGTGAAGAGGCATTATCGGCATTCAAGGGCACTAGCCATTACGACTACGAAGCCCTCATAAAAGACATGCCGACGATGTTTGATTGGCCCGAACTCAATGAGTTGCACGCTGCGGCAATGTGTTATACATCTGGTACGACGGGAAATCCAAAAGGGGTCGTGTACTCCCATCGGTCGAGTTGGCTGCATGCCATCGCTTCGGGGAGTGCTAATTCCCTTGGGATACAAAAGGATGATTCAGTACTTACGATCGTGCCTATGTTCCACGTCAACGCTTGGGGCGTTCCGTATGCTGCATTTTTTGCAGGATCTGACATGATCATGCCCGGGCGCTTTTTGCAACCACAGCCCCTCGCGGATATGTTCAAATCGCTTCGGCCCACCTTATCGCTTGGCGTTCCGACGATTTGGAACGATCTATTGCAGTACTCGTACGCTAATGAGGTCGATTTGAGCTCCCTGCGGTACATAACTGCTGGTGGGTCATCTCCACCGCCCAGCCTTATCGAAGCTTATAAGGAGAAGTTCGGGGTTTGGATGGTCCAGGGGTGGGGGATGACTGAAACTTCTCCCCTTTGCACAATCTCTCTACCACCGCGAGGAACGCCCGAGGATGATTGGTTTCGATACATCGTTACGGCTGGTGCTCCGGTAGCAGGAGTCGAGTTAAGAATTGTCAGTTCCGAGGGTGAAGTTATGCCCTGGGATGGAAGTTCTCTCGGCGAGATTCAAGTAAGAGGACCATGGATAACAGGTTCCTACTATAACGTAACTGACTCGGATAGCTTTGATGACGGATGGCTGAAAACCGGCGACATTGGGACCATGGACAAAGAGGGTTACTTGAGGATATCTGACCGCACCAAAGATGTCATTAAATCGGGCGGCGAATGGGTGTCAACGGTACAACTGGAAAACGCAATTATGTCCCATCCTGACATAATCGAGGCGGCGGTAATTGGCGTTCCCGATGAAAGGTGGAACGAAAGACCACTGGCCTGCATTGTTCCCAAGCCAGGCACGACGATAGACCCAGACGAGATGAGACAATTTCTGTCTTCGAAAGTTGCAAAATGGTGGCTGCCGGAAAGGTGGTCGATTGTCGAGGTTATACCGAAAACCTCAGTAGGCAAATTCGACAAGAAAGTGCTTCGGGCTAAGCACGCCAAAGGCGAGCTGGATGTTCAAATTACGAATAAATCGTAGCCTATTTGAGGCTTACCCTAGCGCTTGAGGGACATACCCCCATCGAGGCACAGGATCGTTCCAGTGAGATACGGGTTTTCCATGATCTGAAGGGCCGAATCGGCGACGTCTCTAGTAGTGGCTGATCTTTGCAGTGGGGCAGTTTTGGAGTAATTATTGCGGATATCATGCCAGTCCTTAGTCCATGCTGTATCGACCAGCCCAGGTGCGACAGCGTTTACCCTTATTTTGGGGGCCAGGGCTACTGCCAAGAGCTGAGTTAGATGGTTAAGTGCAGCTTTTGAAGTGGCGTATGGTATCGAAGAGCCGGTCTGTCTTATTCCGGCTAGCGAAGTTATGTTGAGTATCTGGCCACCACCATTGTCCTCGAGTGCCGCACTGGCAGCCCTAATGATCGACCAGGCACCAAAGACGTTTACCTCGAAGATCTCTCTCCATATTTCCGTGGTCGCCCCCTCCAGGTCGGCATGCGAAATGATCCTGGTGGTTCCTGCATTGTTTACCAAGATGTCGAGTCGACCATACCTTCGGAGGGCAAATTGGACTATATCGGGTCCAAAATTGTCATCTGTGACCGAACCTTGAAAGTAGGAAGCGCCTTGCAGCGAATCCGCCACCACTAGGCCTTGGTCGGGGGATTTAGAGGAGTTGACGATTACGCTGACTTTTCGGCTTGCGAGCGTTTCGGCTATCGCCCGACCGATTCCCGATGAGGATCCAGTTACTATGGCTACCTGCCCGGCCAGCTCCAAATTAGCCCCCCAATTGCGTCAAATAGACTCTAGCTGATGGGTTCAGGTTAGCAATTTGTGTCGATTCGACAAACGCAAGAATTTCTATCTCGTTGTTAGTTCGGAATCAATGCGTCGGACCAGCTGCCGAAGGCTTTTACTTGATTGGCTTGCAGTTGATCGATTTTATGGAGTGCTGAGTGATTAGAACGGCAACCTCCTGGCTGACCTGCAAGATCAGGTAAATTCCTTTCGCTATCAATGAGGCTCTCGAAAGATTGGATTCGACCGTTGACAAGTAGATCTCGGAATCGAGTTGTAGCCGTCGACGATAACCCAAAAGCCCGATTGTTCGAATGCGAAAGACAGAGTAGGGAACTGGCATTGTTCATTCTCAATTCGAGTTTGTCGTAAATACACCTTGCTCAGTGGTTACTCGACGAGGATGGTTACTCGACGAGGATGAACGCCTTCTATCTGAGGAATTCGTCGGGCGGAAGGCGGCTTCAAACTATAGATTCGCTTTGACGAAGCTTCGTGAAGTGAGATGAAGCTATTTACATTACGCTTCTCAATAAGGCAGAAACCCGCTTTTGGGCACGTGTAATGCTTTTTCGAGGTTATAGGTGAGTGGCGGATGCCAGAGGATGCAGTTTGAGCGCATTTGGCACTTCAGGCGACGAGGGGAGTGTGGTTAGGTTGACCCTTAAAGAGGGCGAGATCATCTGGGAGCCGATCGATAGGTCTGAGAGCGAGGCGGAAATATACCGTTTTTCAGATCAGCTCGCCATCGAAAAAGGCCTAGTCTTTCCTGACTATGATTCGTTATGGCGCTTTTCTGTTGAAAGACGGGAGGAGTTTTGGGACTTCGTCTGGCGATATTTCGAAATTGTAGGTGATCGGCCGGCGTCACTATCCAAGGCGAACGGGAAGATCGATGAAACTAACTCTTCATTGGTCATCGAAGGTACTGATGTCGAAAATTCCCGTTTTTTCCCTGGGAGCATGATCAATTTTGCCGAAAACGCACTCGACAAATTTAGAGGTGAAGCTAGGGTAATTTCAGTTTCCGAGTCGACCCAGCCAAGCGAAAGGGTACTAAACCCGAAGGATCTAAGGACTCAGGTCGCAAGGGTAGCGGATGGACTCAGGTCACTCGGGGTCGAACAGGGTGACCGAGTAGCGGCGTATCTTCCAAATTCGCAGGAAGCCCTGGTTGGACTATTGGCGTCGGCGTCAATTGGAGCTATCTGGTCTTGTTGTTCGGTTGATTTCGGGGTCTCCGCTGTTGTTGACCGATTTATCCAGATCGAACCGAAGGTGCTGATTGCGATTTCGGCTTATCAATACGGAAATAAGAAGATAGATCGAACCCAGGCCTTGGCGGATATTGTCACTTCCTTGCCTAGCCTACAAGCGGTCGTGATGGTCGATTATCTTGCCGGGTTCGAAAGCGCTCCCGTCGATGGGATCGACAACTATGCCTGGGATAGTTTCGGTAACCCGAACGCCCCCCTCAGCTTTACTAGGGTAGAGTTTTCGTCGCCGCTATGGATACTTTACTCATCGGGTACTACCGGACTACCTAAGGCGATAGTTCATTCTCATGGTGGAATCACCCTGGAGCTGATAAAGAACCTAGCGGTTCAGCATGATTTGGGACCACAGAAAAGGTTCTTCTGGTATGCGACTACTGGGTGGATGATGTGGAACTATCTGGTTGGCGGATTGTTGGTCTCATGTGACATCGTACTTTTTGATGGAAATCCCTCTTATCCCGACATGGGTGTACTTTGGGAGTTGGCTGAAAAATACGGCATTACCACCTTTGGGATCTCGGCCCCATTTGTTTCGGGATGTATCAAAAGTAATTTGGCGGTCTCGTCGAAATTTGACCTATCCAAGCTTGAAGCGGTGGGTTCTACCGGGGCACCGTTGTCTTTAGACGGCTTCGCTTGGCTCCTCGATCAACTTCCTAGTGGTACGCAGATAGTTTCAGCGAGCGGCGGGACGGACGTCTGTACAGCCTTCTTGGCGTCTTCTCCTATGACTCCCACCTACGCGGGAAAGTTGTCGGCTCGCACACTTGGATCGGATATTCGGGCTTACTCATCAGATGGAGTCCCATTGATAGGGGAAGTTGGCGAGCTTGTTCTTGCTGGCCCCCTGCCCTCCATGCCCAAGATGTTCTGGGCCGACCCGACGGGTTCCAAACTTCATGCTGCCTATTTTGATACCTATCCGGGGGTGTGGCGCCACGGCGATTGGATACGCATCGATCAAGACGGATCTTCAGTCATTTTTGGGAGATCCGATTCCACCCTAAATAGGGATGGCGTAAGAATGGGAACATCGGAGTTTTATCGCGTCCTTGAGGCAAACCCATTGGTACTTGACTCGCTGGTTATCGATACCTCCTCGTTGGATTCGCCGGGAGAGCTCGTCGGTTTTGTCGTACTAGTGGAGTCCAAGGTACTTGACGATGAGCTGGTAGGAGAGCTGAAGGCGGCAATAAGGAGGGAACTGTCTCCGCGCCACGTTCCGAATCGGTTCATCCAAGTAAAGGAGATTCCTCGGACTTTGAATGGTAAGAAATTGGAAGTTCCGATTAGGAGGCTGCTTCTTGGTGAGGAGCTCTCCAAGGTAGCCTCGATGGGATCGCTAGCCAATCCTGATTCGTTGATGGAAGTCTATGAAGCGGCAAAAAGCGCGAAGAGTTAATTTTTGTTTTCTTGTAGGAAGCCATCATAGATAGTTAGCAGCGCCGTCTTTTGGGATGGTGAAAGCTTTGGATCTGACTCGATGGCGACGCGGGTGGACTGCTTAACATCCTGCGCTTCATCTTCGTCAATGACCTCGTCACCCTCCAGGATCCCCGCTTGGGCGAGAAGGGATTCGGCCGACATATTTAGGGCGTTGGCTATCGAACGGATAACCCTAACCGAGGGTTCGTGCAGACCCCGTTCAATTTGAGATAGGTATGGATTGGAGATGTTAGTTTTTTCGGCGAGTTCCCTCAGGGAGAGTTGCGCAAGCTTGCGCTGGCTGCGGATGAACTGTCCCATGACTTCGAACTGAGTTTTCCAGGTCTCTTCGCTTCCCATTTAATGTAACTCCTGTTCAAAGAGGATGCGAGATAAACACTAGCCTTTTAGCGGAACTTTACCTGTTGACCCGTGACTCTTACCAAAGCGAGGGAACCCCTGGAGTGTACCCAGGGGTTCCCTCTTAATAGACGGACCCGGAGGGGGGGTCTAGGCCCGTCTAGAGCTATGTGACGCTCCCTTGGAAGGAGCCCAAGTCAACGGCCCTTTATTGTGAAATGTTTAGGCGTTGGGTGCGGAAGCGGCAACTAGGTTTAGGGCGAATTCCTTCTGCGCCTCGAGAACCCGAGCAGCAAAAGCGAAAGCGTTGTCCACTACTTCGTTTGCCTTGGGGAGCTTCTCTGCGAAAGGAAGTTCAGGCACTTCCGGAGCGTTGGGTACAACGGCCTTTACGGACTCGGTGTATCCTTTGATTACCTTAACAACTGAGTCTTGGGCGAGCTTCATGTTGTCGATAGCCTGATCCTGTGCGGTCTTGAATGTATCGGAAAGTGCCATTTGGTTTCTCCTTCTTACGCCTTTGCCGTTGTGGCTAAGTTCTTATTGCTAAGTATAGCTAGCAGAAATCTAAAGTGCTAACAAAATTTAGCAAATTGCAAAATATTTTTTGCGTTATGCCCTCTAGCTGCGTGTCTAACGAGGACAGCAGAAGAATTTATTCGTCTTCGGGTTCCGATATTAATCAAACTTGCGACCTTCGAGGCTATCAACTGTTCGTATCTAGTTCGCCATAGGTCAGTGGCTATCGGTATCGCACCGATGCGACATACGTCAGATCCAGGGGCGATTGGTGCAGATTGGGATGGCGGCGAAAGAGCTTGTGGTATATCCAGACGCCTTGCCCCACTGGGAGAAGGAAGGCCGTATAGAGCCAGCCGAGCGCACTGCTGGTGGCCGGGGAAAGATAGCTAAACGCTATGTACACACGCTTGACTTAGCGCCTGCAAGCGAAAAGGAGTCGCCAAGGTGTGAGATTGGCCGAGCAAAAGTGCCGCCTTGGGATGATTGAAGCTCGGCTTGGTAGCGTCCATGTGGCAAAAGCTATTAGGCATTATGTGGTGCGGGTATGCACTTCGTTGCAATGAGTGCTAGAAAATAGGTATGTTCAAGGCATTAGTAGTTTCTGAATCTGATGGGTCCGTCACATCTGAGATTAAGCAGCTGGAAGAGTCCGATCTCCCCGAGGGCGACCTAACTATCCGAGTGGAGAAGTCGACACTCAACTATAAAGACGGCATGGTGGTCAAAGGGATCGGGAAACTTGTAAAGACGTATCCTCATGTACCAGGAGTCGATATGGCTGGCGAGGTCGTTGAGTCGAAAAATCCCGCTTTTCGTGAGGGTGACGGAGTTCTGGTCACTGGCTTTCGGGTCGGTGAGACCTATTGGGGCGGGTATTCGCAGCTAGCTCGTGTCAACTCAAACTTTGCCCTTAAACTTCCTAATGGTCTTACTTCGCATGACGCGATGGCAATAGGTACCGCTGGACTCTCTGCGATGCTGGCACTTATGGCGCTTGAAGAGCACGGCTTGAGGCCATCTGATGATGAAGTCCTTGTTACCGGAGCAGCTGGAGGTGTCGGCTCTATCGCTGTTACTATCCTGCACGGGCTCGGATATAAGGTCGCTGCTTCGACTGGGAGGCCGGAGGAGGCCGAGTACCTTCGAGGATTAGGGGCTACATCGATAGTAGAGCGGAGCGAATTGTCGTCACCTAGCCAGAGACCTCTCGAGTCGGAGAGGTGGAGTGGATGTATCGACGCCGTTGGAGGAGTCACCCTTGCACGGGTGATTTCTCAGCTTAAGCGCAACGCTTCGGTGGCGGCAGTCGGTTTGGCTGGCGGTGGGCGCTTCGACGCTTCGGTGATGCCATTCTTATTGCGGGGAGTAAATCTCCTCGGGATTGACTCGGTAATGGCGCCCCTGAATCGCCGCGAGGTGGCCTGGTCCCGCTTGCGAGACGAAGTGCCTAGGCAACTTCTGGGTGAGATGACAAGAGAGGTAGAGCTAGAAGAAGTTCCCAAGCTTGCCGAGGAGATTTTGGCAGGGAAGGTTAGGGGGCGGATTGTGGTGAAACTGTCATGATTGGAATTCTTCTCTAAGGTTGGCTGTTTGTGAACCTGGAAGGAGAATTATGTCAGTGGCAGTAACAGCAGATGATCCCTCGACTTTTGCAACGGAGGTCATGGCCAGCGAGATCCCGGTCATAGTTGATTTCTGGGCGCCTTGGTGTGGACCGTGCAGGATGGTTGCGCCTGAACTCGACAAGATCGCCAGTGAAAAAGTTGGATCGGTGAAGCTGGTAAAGGTAGACGTTGACAAAAACCCAGAAATAGCAAGGCAGTACCAGGTCTTTTCGATCCCGTCTATTGGACTTTTTGTCGACGGAAAGCTCGCAGGAATGACCGTCGGTGCCAAACCAGCGAGAGCAATCGAAGAGAGTCTCAAACTCTCAGATCATCTGAAGTCTGCTATCAATTAACGGGAAGCAGCCCAGTTTATTGGATAATTTCTCTAGTTGCTATTGGCCTAGCTCTAAGTAGTTAAGGTTTAGTTCTGCTTTGCTCGATCGGTTGTAATGTCAGCCATGGATAGCTTGAGTTGGCATGGCGTATTTTGGAGAGACTAAGCGTTTAGAGTCGCGTTTCGATTCCTCTGGGTATCTGTTCTGGTTTCCATCCGAGGTCGGCTAAGGCGGTCTTAACGGCGTATCGGTCGGTCATGCCGGCGACGTAGCCTACCGATTCGCGATACGCTTGAGCTGTTTTTGGGATGGGTAACTCGGAAGTTGCTACTCCAAAAGTGGTGTTCAGAGCTTTATTTTGTGCCTGGCGCGATGGGATGGCCTCTGGTAACTGAGCGAAGTGTTCGACAAGTGCAGAAATCAATGGGCCAACCGATTTTGCCTGCTCGATAGAGGCCGCTCTGTTGTAGATAGCTGTGTAGTTGAATTGTCGAAACGCTGCGAGGGCCTGTCCGTACTCTTGGGTCATCGCTATCGTGCCAGTTTCGGCGGCTACCGACACGACATTCGTTATAAAGCCGTTTATTTGACCGCTTCGTGTGGGGCCGAGTAGCGACAGAACAACATCGGGTAGATCTGACGGGAGGACGATACCTGCCGAAACGGCATCCTCGAAGTCGTGGCAAACGTATGCAATTCGATCGGCCCAAGAGACCACTTCTCCTTCAGCGGTTGCGGGAGATGGCCTACTCCATGAGTGGTTAGCTATTCCATCTAAAGTTTCGCTGGTGAGGTTGAGTGATGAAAGGACCACCGAGGCGCCCCACGGGGCGTGGTCGAAACCTTCCTCAAGGAATTGTGAAAGTGCATCTTCTGATGCATGCCCGAATGGACCGTGGCCACAATCGTGGCCAAGCGCTATGGCCTCGGTAAGGGGAATATTGAGTCTTAGCTGGCTTGAAATTGCCCGGGCGATTTGGGTAACTTCAAGAGCGTGGGTCAGTCGGTTTCGCATATGGTCGTCAGGGAAAATAAATACCTGGGTTTTGCCGGCGAGCCTTCTAAATGCGTTGGAGCGATGAAGTATTCGGTCCCTGTCAACCTCGAAGCACGTTCTTGACCGGTCGGGCTTTTCGGGAATTAATCGTCGGCCGGAGCCAGAAGCGAAAGAAGCACCTAAGGCGAGCGAGCTTCGTTCTTCTTCTTCCCTCTCTTCTCTAAGCAAAGGTCGATCGATTCTTATCGAGCGCGGAGCAACTTGGTGAGCGATTACCAAGGAGTCTTTAGCTCCTCCGTGCATGGTAGATTGCCAAACTTCGGCCCTATTTATTTTGACGTCTTGTCGTTTGAGTTCCATTTTGGGTTATCCAGACCTTCTCTATTTTCCCGCTGGATACTTTTAGTATCGATTATCTTTCGTCTGAAGACTACATCATCGTTGTGACCGTAGACCATCGTTGTGACCGTAGACCATCGTTGTGACCGTAGACCATCGTTGTGACCGTAGACCATCGT
>JABEUO010000061.1 GCA_013044415.1 Acidimicrobiaceae bacterium | reverse complement strand
GTCTCGCTATAGCTTGAGCGGTTATGGACCCTCAATGAACTGGACTTTAGCCCAATGTACTGCTGCGCACGAAGAGCTACTTCTTTGACTTTCTTATAATACTCCTGGGCATTTCAGAGGAATCCATAAGAACAGGAGCTAATCCTCACTAGGGATATGTATATTTCATTGGAGACTAATAGGGCGAAGTTTAGGCCCATGGCGGTCGTGGAACGGGGTATGAAATGACTATTCTTCCTGCAAAGAAGACTGGCGGCTCAGTAGCAAAGGTAACTATTGGGGCGATAGCAGCAGTGCTACTGGTGTCGTTCGTTTTACACTTTATTGGCCAAATCGTGACCACCGTGGTAACCCTCGCAGTAATAGCCGGACTTGGATTTGTGGTATTTAAGGCTTTTTTGAGAAAACGAAGATAACTTGACCATCCCATTGTCCAGAATGGGAGTGCGGCACAATGTCCCTGGCTTTGGCCATGGGGATGTAGAGCTCACCAGGGAGAAGCCCTGAGACCTACGCTCAAGCGTTGCGCTGATTAACCACATAGTGCTTGATAATTTCTAGCGGGGCACCGCCGACTGTAGCGACGAAGTATGAATTTGTCCGACCGCGTTAGCGAGTCTGTAGAAAAGGTGTGGAGACTCACCAACAAAGCCACTGAGACGACCGACCCTTGATCTCTTTGGCGAGACGACAGATGCCATATTGGGTGACCTGTACCAACGAGAAGATGGACGCGATCAAACATGGTCTCGAATTCAGTCAACTCAAGCCGCCCCCTGATGACAGCGGGACGAAGGGTAAACTGAGAGGGTCTCGAAACCTAGTTTACGGGATCAGGCCAACCTTGACCTTGACAACCATATATTGACCATCAACGGCGAGCACCTAGTTCGCGGTCTACTCAGTTACTACCGCCGAGTCCCACTTTAGATATTGTGCCGGTAATTCGAGCAGCGGGACCGATCAGACAAATATTCGAAAAAACACCCCCGCTCAGCAATGAAGACACCGGCTCGCAACTGGACGGCGGTTAATAAAACCCCCTCTTGGCGTGTTTTTCACCGAACATTAGGGTATTCTCGGTGCCGCTTGCATAGTTACCATGCAGCTTCAGCCGAGCCAGAGTCTTATTTTCGAGAAGGTTAGAACAGTTGTCGGAACGCTGTGCTAAAACAGGACATAATGGTCTGGATTAAATGGGTGCCGTCACTAGATAAGCCTCGTCAAATGTTAAATAAGTGGCGTCTTGTCGGCAATTTCTCCCAGCCAGCACGTAAAGGTTGGCGACTCAAATTAGCGAGAGTTATGGAGTCGAAACCCTCGGCATCTAAATCAGCTTCCCAATTTGCACTGGTAACTTCTGGCGATCAAAAATCGGACTTGGATTGTCAAGTAAGTAGAGCTCGTGCCTGGATTACCGGGTACCGGTACTTCGCAGTCAGAGTAACAATTGAGGTTGGTCCAACCCTTGAAGGTCAAAATCCGAGGCTTATGGCACGGCAGTGTGATGCAAGGAAAGATAAAAGTTTGAATAAACACCGAGGTCGGCTATGCCAGGTTGAAGGGGAGTGTATCCGGTTCACACTTAAGGCTCAGGCAATAAGATCGGATGTTACAGAGGCCGCCGCCCTGGGTGACGTGCTACTTCTCAATGTCAATTGCCTGCTTGCATTCTTGTGTGTTCCTCGCTGGCTTCACCGCCTGTCAACCAATAAAGCCCAGCGAGCTATTGATTTGGCGTGTGCATGATTGTGATGATGCCGACACAAACAGAGCCCCAAAAGATACCTAAGTCAGTCGGATGTACTGCTACGCCTCATGATGGTAAACCTGCGGCCAGAGTCTCGCTGGCATGGGACTTTATCCATTACCTGGTCTTAGAACGGTTCGCCATCGTGGCATCCCAATTAGGTGATGACTCCGGTGAGCGAGTACCGAGTCGTTGTACCTTCACTTACGCTTCGCCAGCGGTAGTGGGGCCAAAGGGTGGACAGCTTGCCTCCGGAATGTGGTCTTGCTTTCGAGCTACACGGTTCGCCCTCAACGGGGCATTACCCGAGGTCAAGCCCGGGCCGTTCGTTAAACAGTCCAAGCCAGCTTATGAAGCTGCTCCGTGGAACTTTGAATCACCTCGCATTCAGTGGATTCGAAACAGCAAAGTTGTTCTGTATTCCTTTTTGATAGACCATTCCGACGGTGCGTATTCATCCGGTTCAGCGAATAAAGCGCGAGTGCCCTTTAGCTGGTCAAATTCCAAACAACGGAGGAGAAATTGCAAAAGGGTAGGCTACCAACAATTCAACTCGGATAGAAAAGACGACGTCAGAGTAGGTTTGAACACAGGGTCAATGGGTTTTGACAGAGATCCTATTGCAACTGGGTTACCATCCATTGGCGCCCTTCAGGTTAGACGGAGTGTTACCGGAGCGGAGCGATATCTAGTCGAGAACGCGCACTTTCTCGGCTGCCCAAACTTCGAGAGATGGTGGAGACCGTTTGTCCCCTGCCAATATTCAGTAAGAAAACATACAGCTAGAACTAACTTTGTCGCTCTGGTAGGTAAAGAACGGCCGTGCCTTTATGTTCGGGTATGCGCCCGCCTCGGACTAATCTCGCCCGCCACCATCTCACAGGGTGACGGCAACACCATAGCTTCTGCACCGCATCGAACTAATGCCGAGCGTCGTATGGTGGGTGCATCGCTATTACGACGGTTCCCGCTATCTCACCAAAATGAGCGAGCGGAAGCCGAGCTTGCGCAACTTGACCGCCAAGCCATGTGTATCGATTACGAAAGTACTAGTTTCTTCACAGGTCAGCTAATGGAAGTCGACAGCGAGGTAAAGATTGAAGTCCTTCACCTCCCCGCTATGGAGCGATCCAGAGGTCGGCGAGCCTTTCGTCGTTCGATACCCGACTCCGGAATCAGAGCTTTTCGACCAAGGCTGGACTTCAAAATGGAACGCAAAGCAGAAGACGTTGTGCAGTTTCCTCGCTCGTTTTCTCCATCGGTTAGCAGACAGATAGGTTGGTGTTGACGGTTGTCAGATTCGGTAGTTGCTCAGATCTTAGATGTCCTAGATTCGGCGAAGGTATTTGAAGGCGATGATATTCCTGAACGATACTTTCATGATGAAGCGTTAGGTGTACCTCCACAGCGACCATTATGTGTTGTGGTGGTTAGATCGGTCCACGAGGTTTCCGCAGTTTTACGGGTCGCTCTGGAAGCCAACGTTGCCGTCGTCCCTAGGGGTTCCGGAACCGGTCTAGCTGGTGGCGCTACACCTTTGGCGGGTGCGATTGTCCTGTCAACAGAACTGATGAACTCCATTGTTGAAATCGACCAAGAGAATTTCACCGCAACGGTTGAGGCTGGCGTAACCTTGGCGCAATTGGACGAAGCTTTAAAGGCCTTAGGATTCGTGTACCCGGTTTTCCCCGGCGAATTGGGTTCGACGCTAGGGGGGAACGTTGCGACTAACGCGGGCGGAATGCGAGCAGTCAAATACGGAGTTACTCGCCATCAAGTGCTAGGCACCGAGTTTGTACTCATGAATGGGACGATCGTTAAAAGTGGTGGAAAATACGTCAAGTCCACATCGGGTTATGATCTAACCCAGTTGATCATTGGTTCTGAAGGCACCCTTGGAGTAGTAACTCAGGCCATTCTTCGCATTTATCCGAGGCCGAAGCATACGGTTTCACTTTTGGCAGCTTTTGTATCGCCAGATGAACCCACCTCATGCGTCCCTGAGTTGGTGAATTCTGAAAACTTGCCCCTTGTCCTTGAGTTTATGGATGCGGCCGGTCTATACGCAATGGCAAACCGGGTGAAGGTGGATCTCGGCATGTCTGGTTCGGTTATGGAGGCTGCCCAATCGTATCTGCTAGTCATGTTAGAGGGGTCAAAATGGGACGAGTTATCTCTCCAAAGAGAGGAAATAGCCCAGACCTTGACTTCACGTGGTGCCATAGAGTGCTACTTTCTCACCCAAAAGCAAGGAGAGGACCTCCTGCTAGCACGCGAATCAGCGTTTTGGGTGTCAAAGGAAGCCGGAGCGAATGACATACTTGATACCGTAGTACCGAGAAGCGAATTAGCTGGATTTTTGAAAGTAGCTAAGGAATTGGCAATGCGGACCAATAGCTACATTTCAGGTGCGGGCCATATAGGTGATGGAAATATCCATTTCTCAATATTTCAGCCCGACCCCAGCCTTCTTGATGAAGTTGAGGAGGAGATTTTTCGCTACGCCCTTTCGATAGGTGGAGCAGTTTCGGCTGAACATGGGATCGGGATTGCCAAGCGCCAACACCTCTACGATACTGAAGACAGCGATAAATTAGAACTAATGAGCCGCATTAAGCTGGCTTTCGACCCCAAGTGGCTACTGAACCCAGGAAAGATACTGAGATGAATGGTGCAAATGCTCTTTTGCGAGCGCTCTTAGAAGCTGGAGTTGACGTCTGTTTTTCTAATCCAGGAACATCGGAAATGCATTTTGTCTCCGCACTAGATCAGAATCCTGAAATGCGCGGGGTACTCTGCCTCTATGAGGGTGTAGCTTCAGGGGCGGCTGATGGCTACGCTCGCGTAAGTGGGAAGGCTTCGTCGGTTCTACTGCACCTCGGTCCGGGTCTATCCAATGCATCTGCAAATCTGCATAATGCCCGAAGGGCCGGATCTCCGGTCGTAAATATAATTGGAGATCATGCAAGTTATCACCTTCCGCTAGACCCTCCACTTGCATCTGATATAGAGGCACTCGCGGGGGCGGTCTCTAAGCGAACCATTCGGATTACCAGCCAGGAACTAATCGCTGCTCAAACAAGATCGGCCGTCGAGTCAGCGATGAACGGAAGGCGCGGAGTTGTCTCGCTAATTGTCCCGGCTGATTTCTCATGGCTGGAGGTCTCTAGGGAGGTAGGGGGGCCAGTAACAACAAACGATGAGAGCCCAGAAGTCGCGGAGCTGGGTGAACTGGCTAGAAGGATCTCTTCGGCGGATTCGGCAGTACTCTTGTTGGGCGCAAGTGCCCAGTCAGAGCGTGGCGCTAAAGCCGCCAAGAGGATAGCGGACACTTTCGGCGTGCGGGTATTTAGTGAGACCTTCACCTCCATTGCTGAACGGGGAGCGGGTATCGCAAGCTTTGATAAGCTGTCCTACTTTTCCGAAGCCGCAATCGAACAGCTAAAGGGAGCTGACCTTTTAGTGCTATGTGGCGCAGAAGTCCCGGTAGCATTTTTTGCATATCCCGGACTCGAAAATAGACTCGTCCCACCCGGAACCGAAATAGTTTCATTTACTACGGACCGGCTAGGAGCCGACCTCATGCTCGAAGAGCTTTGCCAGCTTCTCGGTATTGGCGCCCAGCGAGTCGAAATTCCGGTTGAAACACTCCCAGAAATGCCCAAGGGGCAGCTCACCGGGGCAAAGGCAGCGATGGTCATCGCAAACGTCTTGCCCAGGGATTCGATAGTTTCTGAAGAAGCAATCACGAACGGCGCTTCTAGCTATCTCGCAACCAGGGGCTCGCGTCGGCATAGGTGGATGAATTTAATGGGCGGCGCAATCGGTCAAGGAATGCCGTTGGCAACAGGTGCGGCGATTGCCTCACCCGACTCCAAAGTCGTAAATCTCCAAGCGGACGGCTCGGCACTATATACTATCCAGTCACTTTGGACCCAGGCAAGGGAGGGACTAGATGTGACTACGGTGATATTCAACAACCAGAGCTACGCTATCTTGCAACTCGAATTGGGCCGAGTACGTGCCGCAGGAGAAGGCGAGGAATCCCGCAAAATGCTCGAACTATTTCCACCGAACTTGGACTTCGTTTCAATCTCAGAAGGGTTTGGGGTGAGCGCGAGTAGGGCTCAAACAGCTGAAGAGCTCGAATTACAATTAGCTCGAGCTTTCGAAGAGAGCGGGCCGCATCTCATTGAGGCCATCTTGCCGACGGGGCTGTCGTAGCTTCACTACTTAGCGCGCTAACCTCCCAGGCGTCTGGCAACTACCATAATTAGCTACCTATCCAGGGTAAACTGCGGTAATGCCCGGAAGGCCATCCTGCAGGTGCGTTTAACTGCTTGAAGCGCCAACATTTCCTTCGGATCAATTAGGACCAGTTCCAAGTGGATGTGCTGTCCGTGCCTTCTTTTTTCGCTAGGGCGTTTAAGAATATCACCCAACCCGATTTCCGTCCCCTATTGCAGAAGCGGTCGTTGCTCGCCATCATCTAGAGGAAACGACGACAGTCCTGACAGTTTCCGGACTTAGCTCAAATAACTTTCTTCTCGGGCTGGGATTGATGAGGAGCGGTTTAAAATCAATCCAAAATAGTGGTTGAAGAGCTACCTATTGACACATCCAGACAACTTGGTTCCGCAGTCGCCGGCACTTATAGCTAAGCTCTCGATTGATGTCCCTGGATCTTGATGACCTCGTTTTTTTGCCGGACTATGGAACTGGTTCTGACGGGGAGTTTGTCTCCCTTATCACGGATGAAGCCCCAATTCCAGACACGCCGGAAAAACCAAAAATGCACCTTAGGCCTGAGCAAATATCCTTAAAGACCGTAGAAGTTCGAGATTCGCACATTGATATCGTAATGCGCCATGGCAGGGTTATTTCAATAGACATTTTGATCAAGGAAATGCTCGAGGCGAAGCCTGGGTCTATGTCGGCAGGAACACTTGCCTGGGCTCTTATCGTAAGGCTAACCTTAGCCCAGATCGCTAGGGGCGAAGTAGGTCCAGGAATTGATGACAGAGGTCAAATACGGTGGTGGCCAACCAAGCCAACTGGAACGGCGGGCACCCTCTACCAACGACTGCTTTCTGACATCCCACTCGGCTTGCACAAAGTTGCCGAGGAATTACCGGGGGAGAAATTAGAGAGCTTTGCTCCTTCGAAGCCAATCAAAATTCAAGAGCCGTCCAGGTTGCTCGAAATTGCAAGGCGTACGCTGGTAGATAAATTTGTACGAGTATCAGGGATGGAGCTTCTATTTCCCAATGAGCCGCTCGTTCGCCTAAAACCTTACTCCCTAGGCGATTCTGGAGAGAGTATTAGGATCAAGACCTGGGTCGATGCCGTCAACCAGCGGCTTTCGCCTTTGGTGAAGGTCGGCTTTCGCCTCGAGCTGACAGACGAATTTGTAAAAAGGAAACAGATAGATCCGAAGGCGAGTTTGATTCCTTTTGCCACCTCTCAACGTGACCCAAGCCTCCAAGTGGACGTTGCCGACTTTGAGGCCGCTCCGATAACCATTAGGAAGATGTTTAACGACTCTTTCCCTGAAGATGTACTAGTGGCGCTGCACAAGGCGGCTAAGGTATTTCCTCCAATTGCCAAGTCAATGCGGGCAAGGTCACTTAGCCAAGTCCAACTTCAAGCCGATGAGCTTGACGAACTCCTTGGCTGGGGAATTGGGGCCCTCGACCAAAGTGGCTTTGCAATTCTTTTGCCAAAAGAGTTACTGGTGCCGTCAATTACCTATCTAGGCAGGATCCCAGAGGCTCCATCGAAATCGGCAGCTTCCACCGGAGTATTAACCATGGGGTCAATCTTGGACGTCGACGTTAGGCCATCAATATTCGATCAAGAACTCACCGATGAAGAGATCAACGAAATAGCCCATGCAAAAAGATCTGTGATCAGGTTCCGGGATCGCTGGCTGAGGGTGAATCAGGAGCTAGTTGATCGCCTCACTTCATATAAGCCAACGACTGCTGAGTTTATAGCGTCGGCTCTGATGGGAAATACCGACCCGAACGAAAGTCAAGTAAAAGTCGTGCCCGCCGATGAACTAGCGTCGATAGTCGACAAAATAGCCCTAGCATCATCCACTGGCTTCGAAGTTTCCGAGCCACCTGGACTTGAAGCAACACTTCGTCATTACCAGAGACGGGGACTTGGATGGCTGAGTGCACTCTGTGATGCGGGCATTGGCGGATGCCTCGCCGACGATATGGGCCTCGGCAAGACTATCCAAATCATCGCCCTCCATCTCTCTCAGCAAGCGAAAGGGCGGGGACCAACCCTGGTTGTATGTCCTACTTCGGTGGTGGCTAATTGGGCTAAGGAGTTTGAGCGATTCGCCCCGGAAGTTGCCGTGAATCGATATCAAGGTGCACAAAGGGCCTTGGACGAAATATCTCAAAACGGCGTCGTCATAACCACTTACCAAATTATGCGCCAGGAAATTGACCTACTTAGTGAGTTACGTTTTGGACTTCTCATTGCCGACGAAGCACAGTACATCAAAAATCACTTTTCAAAGACAGCGAGGGCCATTAGACAAATTCGATCGTCGGTTCGCATAGCCCTAACCGGAACACCGGTAGAGAATCGCCTTTCGGATCTATGGGCAATTTTAGACTTTGCACTCCCTGGTCTTTTCGGAACCTGGAAACACTTCTACGAGCGTATTGTTGTGCCGATTGAACGCCATAACGATCAGCGCGCTGCCAACCAACTCGCCGCACAGATAGGGCCATTTTTGCTTAGGAGGAAAAAATCAGACCCTTCGATTGCACCTGAGTTGCCTGAAAAAACCGAAACCGAACGGATAGTCCAACTGACCGCTGAGCAGGTGAGCCTATACCGGGCTGTCGTGGAAGAAGCACTAAGTGAGATACGAAATACAGATGGCATTTCCAGACGTGCAATGATTCTGTCGCTCCTTACTTCGCTTAAACAGATCTGCAATCACCCTGCACAGTTTCAGAGGGAATCCGGACCGCTCGCAGGTAGGTCTGGAAAACTTGAAGCCCTGGTCGAGATCGTCGAGTTGGTTACGCAAGAGGGTGAAAAGTGTCTGATATTCACTCAATTTGTCCAGGCTGGGCGATTGATAGAGCGTCGCCTCCATGAAAGGAATATCGATGTCGAATTCTTCCACGGTGGTCTGGATGCAAAGAGGCGAATGCAGATGGTGGAGAGGTTCCAGGGGGGAAACTTCCCGGTGTTGATTCTCTCCCTCAAAGCAGGAGGTACAGGTATCAACTTGACCGCCGCTTCGCATGTGATTCACTTTGACCGATGGTGGAACCCAGCAACCGAGGATCAGGCCACTGATCGCGCATACCGGATCGGCCAAACCAAAGCAGTACAGGTTCACAAATTGGTCTCGGAAGGGTCAATCGAAGAGAAGATTTCGCTAATGATCTCTAAGAAAAGGAAGTTAGCAGATTCGGTCCTTGGGTCATCCCAAGATTGGATCACCGAATTGAACGATGATCAATTAACCGAATTGGTGTCTCTGTCAGACCAGGGTTCCAGTGACTAACGTCTCTGGCGGTAAAAAGAGGCTATCGGCCAAACAGTGGTGGTCCCAGGCTTGGTGGGAGGCGCTTTCGAAGAGGGCCGTGCATGACGCAAATCGCCTTCCGAGGGGTAGGACTTATGCAAGAAATGGGGCTGTAGAGATAGATTCAGTCAGCGTGGGCATTGTCGAAGCTTCGGTGGCTGGCTCCCGCCCACTCCCTTACGCTACCAATCTCTTTCTTAAGACTTACAATCAAGAGTCCCTTGAGGTGATGATCCAGATTATGGGTAGCAGGGTTGAGTTTTTGGCTGCGCTGCTGGGGGGTGAGGTGCCCATAGAACTTGAACACGAGCTGACCCTCGAAGAAGTTCCCCTCTTGCCGTCTTCTGGGGAACTCAGCTTCTCCTGCAGCTGCCCCGATTGGGCCGACCCTTGTAAGCATGCAGCTGCTCTCTGCTATGCCTTCTCGGAGGAGTTGGAGGCAGATCCTTTCCAGCTGTTGCTTCTTCGAGGAATAGAAAAGGAGACATTGCTCGATCGGCTGAGAAATATTCGCTCCAAAGGTGCTTCTGCCACACCAATCGATCATGATCCGAGCGACAACCATGTACCACTTTCAAATTTCGAAGCAAAAATAACCTCCAGTGAGATTAACCTCGATTGGCTGACAGACCTAGTTTCGAGGTGCTCTGAGGGTGCTACCGACAACAGCGAAGTATCGGCACCTTTAACTTCGCACAAGATTTATACCGAAAGACCGGATGTTGATTTGATTCTGTCCTTCGCTTCGATCCGGGCAACTGAACTCATCGACACTGGAAAGGATCCCGGACTGAACACCCGCCCAGAGGTGAACCTGGCTAGATTTGCCCAAACGTTTCCCAATGCTGCAGAAATATCTGGGTCCTCTGAAGGTCAATTCGACTTCGGAGGGGACATGCGAACTCTTATAACCGCCTATGGACTGGCCACAGATGAAGGGGTTGAGACCTTACTGACCGGAGCAAGGCTCGACAAAAAGTCAACGGCGTTGGCGCAAGATGCCTTTACCAACTTTTACCTACAAGTATCCTCCCTAGCAGCCGAGAGGAAGCCTGAAATCGTAGCGTCAACAAATGCAGTCACTTGTGGAAACCTTCAGCTGAGAAGGTCAGATCGAGGAAACTGGTTCCTCTTCTGTCGAGATCGAGCCGGTTGGGAGTTGGTTGGGGGTCCTGAACCTGTCGTAGAGGATCTCTTTGCTGAGGTGGATGTGCAGTAGGGGAATTCCACCCTTGCTTAATGACAGACCTTGCAGTTCACTGTTTCGTCTGACTAGAATTGGTCAATTCTCACTTCAGTCCAAACTGGTCAATTTATTTCTAAGAGTTTGGAATTCGATGGCCAAAGTGGTGAGTGCTCTGAAGTTTGACTAAGTTCATTTCTGCAACCGCTCGCTACGATTAGGTGAGTGGCTGTTTATTGGTCATTTAGGTGCAATTGGGGGCTTCTCGGAGGTCGGCAGGGTTCGAACTGTCCTTGGATTCATTTGTTAAACCGAGCTGAAGTCCAAATTTGACAAGGTCAAATGTCATTATTGGCCATTTCACTCCGTTTTTCAGGTGCTTGGACATCTATGATGTCACCTCAGGTGGGGAAGTCCGCCTTCTAATAGCGAGTGGGAGACTAGGTAGTGAAAGTAGCGATTCCCGCTGAGATCACACCCGG
>JABEUO010000264.1 GCA_013044415.1 Acidimicrobiaceae bacterium | reverse complement strand
TTCCTGGCCTCGGCCGCTCGGTACTCGGCGCTCGGCGGTGGATCCCCTTGGGGCCATTTCAGTTCCAACCTTCAGAGTTAGTTAAATTGGCTCTGGCGCTCTTTGCCGCCAAGGTGCTCTCCTCGAAGCGAAGGAGTTTTGCATTCAGAGAGTCGACACTTCCCGTCCTGATTATCCTCGGGGTTATTGTCATTTTGGTTATGGCGGAGCCCGATATGGGAACGACGATGGTGGTGGCGCTGATCGCATTTGGCTCCTTGGCCCTTGCGGGTGTACCGAAGAAGCAGCTTTTCGTGATTGCGCTCCTCGGCTCGCTGGCTGGTATATATTTTGCATTCGGGAAGTCGTATCGTGCCCAGAGATTGATGTCTTTCCTGCACCCTTGGTCGCACAGGACCGGGGCCAGCTACCAGGAAGTGCAATCGCTAGCGGCCTTCGCTTCCGGACATATTTTTGGGACCGGTTTAGGCGCCGGACAGGCAATTTGGGGCTACCTTCCCAACGCTAGCTCGGACTTCATATTTGCCGTTGTAGCCCAGCAACTCGGTCTCATCGGGTCGTTGGTGTTGATTCTGCAGATGGTTCTGCTAGTTATCACGCTGGTCCGGATTGCATCTAGAGCCGCGGTGAGCTTCGATGGCATCTTTGTCGGGTCCGTCGCATGCTGGATTGGCGGACAGGCACTGCTAAATATCGGGGCAGTGGAGGGAATCTTGCCGGTGACCGGCGTCCCACTACCTTTGATCTCTTCGGGGGGATCTTCGACCATAGTGGTGATGTGTGCCTTAGGACTAGTAAGGGCGACGCTACGCAACTCAAAGGTCGAATTTGCAGTTTTGAATTCCGATTCGAAGCAAGCAAACTATCGATTGGCGAGTAGTAGATTACGCGCCGTTGGCCCATTCGATCACGTGGTCTCGGGCGTGGTCTCGTCGCTCAGGGATCGAAAGGCTAAGTCATCACGGGTGCAAAGTAGCCTGGGTAAAGGTAAAAGGTCCAACAAGTTGATTGGGCGCCTTGGAGACCTTAGAGTTAAGCATTACGACAACTCTGGCGGAAGGAGGGCTCGTTTGCAGGAGACTTCCCGCTCAAGGGAACGTTCAACTACCGGGGGTAGTCAGTGAGCCAAGCCGATGTGGTGATCGCCGCAGGGGGCACTGCTGGCCACATGCTGCCTGCGATAGCGCTGGCGGACGAGTTGTCGAAGAGGGGAGTCGCAAAATCGGCGATATCCTTCGTGGGTTCTGGAAGGGGTCTCGAGGATTCGATCTTTGCCGGTAGTGGCTACCGGGTAATCAAATTCAAGGGCCGAGGTATGCCGAGGAGGAGTCCGTGGGGAATACTGAGGTCGATCTGGGCTAACCTGATCGCAACTATCGAGATTCTTCCAACCTTGATGGCGCTAAGGCCCAAGGTCGTGGTCTCCTTTGGGGGGTACTATTCGGTGCTTCCTGCCCTCCTCGGACGATTTGAAGGTGCCCAGGTGGTCACGATAGAGCAGAATTCCGTACTCGGAATGGCGAATAGGATCGTCGCTAACTTTTCTCAGGCACTCTGCGTACCCCCCTTTTTTGTCAAGGAGAGTGGCTCAACCAGGCCGGTAGTGATCGGTAACCCGCTTCGCAGGGAGGCAATTGAACTACACGCTCAACAGGTGCCCTCAAGGTCAGAGGTTAAGGCCAGTTTGGGCCTTAACGCAAGGGACATCATGGTGCTCTGTTTTGGGGGTTCACTCGGAGCGACCTTTTTGAATGAGCTGATCCCCCAGGTCGTACCGATGCTCAAAGAGGGGATCTCGGTGGTTCATGTCTCGGGTGAACGAGATTTCAAAGAGGCCCAAATCACTGCAGTGGAAAAGAAACTTACCGCTCCTCGCTACCAACTTTTGAGCTACCATTCGGAGTTGTATCGACTTATCTACGCCGCCGACTTGGTTGTAAGTCGCTCGGGGGCTTCTACTATTGCTGAGCTGGCCGTATTTGGGACTCCAGCTATTTTTGTTCCTCTTCCTAACGCACCAGATGATCATCAGCGACTAAATGCCGGCGCAATAAGGCAAAAGGGTGGAGCCATTTTGATCGACCAAGCCGAGGTGGAGGCGGCTAAGTTAGCCGAGACTATAAATGGCTTGGCTGCTGACCCAGCGGAACTGGCGAAGATGTCCGAAGCTATCTCGAGTTTCGCAGTCCTAGACGCAACGGAACGTACCGCAGACGTGATTGCGCCTTTTTTGGGCCTGCCAGAGAGTTGAGGTCGGCGATGGAGCCTACAAACAAGGATCTTAAGAGCATGGAACTTAAAAGTATGGAACTTAAAAGTATGGAACTTAATAGCACTGATAGAGTCCACATTATTGGGATCGGTGGGGCTGGAATGAGTGCCCTTGCGACGATACTTCATCAGCGGGGCTATTTTGTGACCGGATCCGATTTGAAGGCTTCGGCGATAATCGAAAAGCTCGTCGCACTAGGCATCGAGGTCAACATCGGTCATGACGTTGAAAACATCCAGGGGGCCGATGTCGTCGCGTACTCTTCGGCGGTCAGGGAGTCTAATCCTGAGCTGAAGGGAGCGAGGGAGTCCGGGAAAAAGGTGATGGATCGGGCGAGCCTATTGACCGAGCTTTGTAAGGGACTAAAGGTCATTACCATTTCAGGTACCCACGGCAAGACCACAACGACTTCGATGATGAGCCTAGCTCTAGTCGGAGCGGGCTTGGATCCGACCTTCGTAGTAGGTGGCGAGCTAAATGAAGTGGGAAGCGGCGCCCGGTCTGGTTCATCTGAATTCATGGTCGTCGAGGCCGATGAGAGTGATGGTACTCACCTAAGGATTCCCTCCTATCTCGCAATTTTGACTAACGTAGAGCCCGACCACCTAGATTATTACGGTTCGCTAGAGAATTTAGAGATCGCCTTTTCTCGTTACATTGCTGGATCAACGATGCCCGCAATCGTGTGCGCTGACGATGGAGGTGCTATGAAGGTCGCTGCGGGGGCGCCCTTTCTTAGCTATGGATTTTCTCCGAAGGCAGACTTTAGGATCGATGAACTAGAACTATTTGAGGACGGATCGAGGTTTTCCCTCTTCAGGGATGACAAGCGGCTAGTACAACTTAGGTTGGCAATACCGGGCAGACATAATGTACTCAATGCTTCTGGAGTACTCGCCGCATCGAGCACCCTCGGTTTGTCGATGGAGGCGGTAGCCGTTGCCCTCTCCCGTTTTACTGGAGTTGCGAGACGATTTCAACCCAAGGGAAGCTTCAATTCAGCGCCATTTTACGATGATTACGCCCACCTCCCATCGGAGATCTCGGTAACACTCCAGTCTGCAAGGCAGGTTGGCGGGGGTCGACGGGTGGTGGCAGTTTTTCAGCCCCATCGGTATTCTCGGACCAAGGAGCTTGCCTACCAACTCGGCAAAGCCCTGGCGGGCAGCGATTTCGCAGTAGTCGCCGACGTCTACTCCGCTGGGGAGGCGGCGATTCCCGGAATTTCCGGTCTAGCGGTGGCCGAGGCGGCAAGGGAGTTCCTTGGAGACGACCGAGTGTTATACCAGCCGTCTCGTTCCGAACTCGCCAAGAGTGTCGCAAGGATCGTGCGTCCTAATGACCTGGTAGTTACGCTCGGTGCCGGAGATATAACGGCGCTATTTTGGGAAATCAAAGAGTTCCAAAGTGCCAAAGAGTGAAAGTTGGGCTAAAGACCTCAAAGCCCTGTTAGGGCCGAACCTTCTACTCGATGCGCCACTAGGCGCCCTCACCACCTACCGCAGCGGTGGGAACGCTCGGGCATTTGTTACCCTAAATTCGATGGCGGAGATTGAAGGGTTGGCCAGCGCTTTGCAAAAGGTGGCCATTCCGGAGCTACTAATCCTCGGTAATGGCTCAAACCTACTGGTGTCCGACAATGGATTTAATGGTCTAGTTGTGAGACTCTCCGATTCCTTTGGGGAATTTACCATCGGTCAGGACTTCTGTTCGATTCCCGGCGCAATGGACCTTCCAGTGGCTTCGCGTCGACTCGCTTCGTTGGGCCTTTCAGGCTTTGAGTGGGCGGTTGGTGTCCCGGGGACCATGGGTGGAGCAGTCAAAATGAACGCCGGTGGTCATGGTTCCAGCGTGGAGGAGTCGCTAATCCAGGCGAGCATATTCGATCTTTTGAATTCCGAAGTGATCATGGTTGGTCCACCTGATCTGGACTTTAGTTACCGACACTCGGGACTTACCAGGTTCCAGATAGTCCTCGAAGCCGTGGTCTCGGTTCATCAGGGCGATCCCCAAGATTGTAAGGCAAAGCTAGCGGAAATAGTCGCTTGGCGGAGGGCAAACCAGCCCGGCGGTCAGAATTCCGGATCCGTCTTTAAAAATCCCTCATCCCGGCCAGCTGCTGCGCTTATCGAAGGTGCCGGCCTCAAGGGCTTGCGAGTCGGCAGGGCTGAAGTGTCAGTGCGTCACGCCAACTTTATCCAACTTGAGAAAGGGGGTCAGTCTAAGGACGTTTTGGCGGTAATGGCGACCGTCAAGACCAGGGTACTTGAGGCCACGGGAGAGGTACTACGGCCAGAGGTGATCCTTGTTGGTTTCGCCCTGGAGGAGTATGCGGTCTTTCTCTGAACGGGCACGCCCATCAGGTCTACTTCGAGCGGAATATAAAGATACCCTTAGCCCATGAAGGGCGCTTCGCCAATTTAATTGTAATCCCATTTCTGTCATTTGCCCTTCACGGCAAGATAATCGCTCTGAAATGAAATAGCTTTTGATTTCGGGCACCAAGTACGCGAATCCTGGGTCGCTAGCTGAGTAGTATCTACAAGACACCGAACGTGTGACCCATCGAGACCGGCGGAGGCGCTCGGGTTCGACGCATAGTTTAACGGATTTGGAGGCGCTGGGGCCATGGCGAGCGATGCTCAGAACTACATCGCAGTAATAAAGGTCATTGGTATAGGGGGTGGTGGCGGAAATGCCATCAACCGAATGATAGAGGCTGGACTCAAGGGAGTTGAGTTCATCGCTGTCAATACTGATGCCCAAGCGCTGCTGATGAGTGAGGCGGATGTCAGGCTTGACATAGGCCGTCAACTCACAAAAGGTCTAGGGGCTGGAAGTGCACCTTTGGTTGGCAAGCAGGCAGCCGAAGATCACGCCGGCGAGATCGAAGAGGCTATTCGTGGTGCGGATATGGTCTTCATTACCGCCGGTGAGGGCGGAGGTACTGGAACCGGAGGGGCTCCGGTAATCGCCGAGATCGCCCGGGGCCTCGGGGCCTTGACTATTGGCGTAGTGACTCGGCCCTTTGACTTTGAAGGTAAGAGGAGGTCCGTACAGGCCCAAGAGGGTATCCAACTCCTAAAGGAAAAGGTTGACACCCTCATAGTCATCCCCAACGAGAGATTGCTCTCGGTATCGACCGAGAAGACCTCGATGCTGCAGGCATTTAAGCTCGCCGACGACGTACTTTTGCAAGGTGTGCAAGGCATTACCGAGCTGATTACGACTCCGGGGTTGATTAATACCGACTTCGCCGACGTAAGAACGGTCATGGCCGGTGCGGGCTCGGCGATTATGGGAATTGGAAGGGCTTCAGGGGAGGCGAGGGCACTAAATGCGGCGAGGGCGGCCATAACCTCCCCACTTCTTGAGGCATCCATTGAAGGAGCCAGAGGAGTCCTTTTGAATATCGCCGGTGGTCCCGATATCGGTCTTTACGAAGTGAATGAGGCTGCGAGCATTATCCATGATGCAGCGGACGTCGACGCCAATATTATCTTCGGATCTGTGATCGACGAGAGCCTCGGTGATGACGTCAAGGTTACCGTCATTGCCGCCGGATTCGAAGAGTGGAAAGACCTCGAGATTGCTGGACTAAACAATGGGGCCTCCAAAGATGGACATCGTCCAAAGGTCCAGCAAAAGGCTTCAACGACCCCCTCGCCGGCTCAGATTTTGCGCCCCGAGAAGAAACTCGACCAGGTTTCAACTCCGATCAACGTCGCAGAGAGTGACCCCGATGATGATGACGACGTACCTTCGTTTTTGAGGTAACCGGGCGGAGGTGGCATCGCGTTACGATTTCTCCAACCAGCAGGCGTCGGTATTCTTCTTGGATAATTCGACTCTTACGCCGCCGAGGGAGTCATGGCCCGCAGGGCTGCGATTTGATAATCAGCTCATCTCAGAGGTGACCGGCATCGAGGGTGGCATCAAGGCAGTAGCGCGCCCCTATCAGTATCACTCGAATCAGGTTCGGCGGGTGGAGCGTACCGGTATCGTCGGCCCGCTTGAGGCAGATGGCCTAGTCACCGAGCTGGATGGATTTGCGCTAGCGGTATTGACAGCCGACTGCGTTCCGGTTGCGTTTTCCACCCTCGGTGCAGTAGGTATCGCCCACTGCGGCTGGAAGGGTATCGTCGGCGGCATGCTGTCCGAGACGGTTAAGGCGCTGAGGGAGATGGTCGGAGACCCCACGGCACGAGTCGAGGCGGCTGTCGGACCCCACATCTGCGTCGAGTGCTATGAATTTGAGGGTCCATCCAAGGCGGAGGTGACCGGGATCTACGGTGACTCACCCTTTAGGACGCTTTCGTCCACCTCCCACCTCGACCTGGGTTCTCTCATCACATTTGAACTCGGGGAACTCGGCGTGAGGATCGTATATGCCGATGATAGCTGCACGCTAGAGACCGACACACTGAACTCATTTCGACGTGATCGATCGGAATTAAGACAGACAAGCTTCGTGGTCAAGGGTCCATGTTGAGCTAACCTAGGGGTAGATGAAGAAGACCGAAGCTTCAAAACACGACGACATTGGGCCGCTATCCGATGATGGGGTCGATCGGGCTCTTGTGGATAGGATCAGAGAGCGAATTACCCTTCTAAGGGAGAGGATTGACTCACTTTCCGCCCCTGCGAAGGTGAAAATAGTATGTGTAACAAAGGGATTTCCGGTCGAAGTGACACGGGCTGCCTACTTTGCTGGGGCACGCGATATCGGAGAAAATTATCTCCAAGAGCTCGTCGATAAGTACCGTCTCACCACGGACTTGTCAGGTTTGCACAGGCACTATATCGGGCATGTTCAATCGAACAAGCTACGAGCTATCGCTGAGGTATCCGACGTGATAGAGACGATAAGTAGAACTTCTGAACTCGAGAAGTTGCACCGACTAGGTTTTGGCGGGCCGCTATTTATCCAGGTGAAGTTCGATTCTGATCCAGCTCGATCGGGTGTGGTCCCGGAAAATGTGGCCGAGTTAGTCGGGTCGGCCCGGACTTTTGGATTAAATATTCAAGGTCTGATGACTATTGCTCCGTTAGTCGATCCCAAAGCAAGGGGTGGGGTCTTTAGACTGTTGAGGATGCTTTGTGACGATCTAGGTCTGCCGGAGTGTTCGATGGGCATGAGTGATGATTTCGAGATCGCAGTCTCCGAGGGAGCAACGGTCGTTCGCCTTGGAAGTGTGATTTTTGGCCAGAGATTGACGAAGAATTAGTTTGTTTGGGGCTTGTAGGTATTAGGGGATTTTCTGGGCGGTTAGTTCCGAGGTGAGACTTCGGACTTGGTCAAGGAGTGAGCTAGGGATAATGGGAACATTTATGCATAGGGCGATGGTCCTTCTCGGCTTCAGCGATGAAGAGGAGGAGATGGATATACCCGTCTCCTATGGTGCCGGGACGAGACGCATGGAGCGCGATAGCTACCCATATGGCTATGAGTCCCGTCGCGACATCGACGCAGGCTATGGCGAGAGTGAGCAAAGACGGGAACCGGAGCCGCCGAGGAGGGTGGAGCCCGATCGTAGGGCCTACGAGCCCCCTAGGAAGGCACCCTACAGACCCGAACAGCGATTTGATATCTCCGAACCAGAGATCGACCAGGAGCCGCCGAGGTC
>JABEUO010000263.1 GCA_013044415.1 Acidimicrobiaceae bacterium | reverse complement strand
GGTATTTTGGGTCTGAGCGAGTATTTTGCGCATGGACTCTCCTTTCATTTCGATTCTTATCGAGCTATGGACGATACGATCCAATACGGCATCGGCGATCTGGCCCGACGTAGGCGTTATCCTGATCGGCGAATCAGGTAGCTATCCTTACTAGCGTCGGACCTCTTTTCGGCCCTGGTTTATCGGGATAATTACGGGCTCTCCGGGCGAGCGAGCAGCTGGCCAGAGGGCCTGGATCGGCCACCTGAGCAATTTCCCGAGCATGCGGTGGCGTGTCCGGGGCTAGCGCCCTTTCCTTGATGCTCATATTGGCATGCAGGTATGTGTTGGTCGAGCGCAGATCAGCATGGCCTGGCCACCAGGCCTTGACGTTTGTGTCGACGTCTTCTCGCTGTAGGTTGATTGTGTAGATGTGCCGCAGGAGATGTGGGTCAGGAAGTGGAGGGTCTCGGGGCACATCGAGGGCGGCGAACTGGTGAAGCGTCAGCAGCTGGAATTGGTAATTTGATCATGGCCATTTCCAGAATCTTCCTCCTTCGGTGAGCTGATGATGTCACGATGGTTTCACCTGTTCCGACCGCCTCTGTCCAGCAGTTTTCTCACCAGAGCAGTGCAAGAGATATTATTTGCCGTTATTGTTTCGAAATGCATTGAAGCTTTCCCTAGAGCGAATCCGGGGGTTTCTCTTCCCGCACCAGTTCCTGATGATTCCATCCAATAGACGACTGGCTAGCGTTAGAAGCTATGTCGCCGACTTGTGAATTAGAGATGGAGCTTTTCAACCTGGGTGCAAGCCTTATTGCGGGAATGGATGAGGTTGGTCGTGGAGCAGGGGCTGGACCCGTCGTAGTCGGTGCTGCTTGCCTCTCGCTGAGTTCGCTCACAAGAATTCCTTGTGACCTCGATGACTCCAAGAGGCTTAGCCCAAAAAAGAGAACTCGTTTATCAGAAGAGCTTTCATCGATCCTGGATGACTACGCCTTCGGATACGCATCCTCTACAGAGATAGATCAATTCGGATTGAGTGTTGCACTTTCTTTGGCGGGTCGTAGGGCGTTGATCTCTTTGGAAGTTCCGGTCGATGTAGTACTGCTCGATGGGAATTTTAATTACTTGAAATTGGCTGAAGGCGACCCCTGCCCCGATATTCCGATTTCAGAGCTTGGCCAAGTTCCTGTACGACTTGTCATTTCTGGGGATTCTAAATGCGTATCTATAGCCTCGGCGAGTGTTATGTCGAAGGTTCTTCGAGATAACGACATGCTTGAACTTGCTTCGGTATACCCAGAGTACGACTGGGCGAATAATAAAGGGTATTTGACGGAGGCCCACCGACTGGCAATTGCCAGGTTTGGACTTACCCCGCACCATAGAAAGAGCTGGAGAATTTAGCCAAAGCCCACCTGAGCACCTTAGTTTGGTCTCTGCTTCCAAAAGCATCGGGTATCTAATGTACTGATGCTCCAAGGGGAAGACCTTGTCTATGAATGTTCTCTCGTTATGAACGAACATATGTTCGTGGCAACTAACATTACCGTTTAACTAACTACGAGGGAGGCCTGATCCTTTGACATCGAGCGGTTACTGTGCGGTTTTCGCACTCAAAAGTTGAGTACCCAAATCACCTTACGGCTATAGCCCGGGTTTAACGTCTTACGCCCACTTTTCATGCAAACTCATCCTGAACTAGCGGCCTCTGTTCAAAAAGGGCTTGAGAATTTCAGCGAGTCTAAAATACTGCCGACCTGCGAAAGACTCCAAGACGCCTTGAAGGGGATCTCCATAAGGCGCGGATCGACGGTTGTCGTTCATGCTCTGCCTGCATCTGGAGGGTATACCTTATTATCGCTGCTTTTGGTCGAACCATCTCTTGAGGGAATCTATTCGGCTGTGCTAGGTCTCGGCGATTACAACTTTTCTCTAGCAGCCCATTTGGGCGCAGATCTTTCGCGGGTGGTCACTATCGACCCCAAGTTAAAGTTTTCCGAAAGAGAACTTGCTCAGGCGGCATTTGCCCTTTTGGACGGTTTTGGGGTCGTAGTAATTTCGGGGGGAATAGCCTCCTTGAATTCACCTAGGTTTAGTGCTAAGGCTAGGCAGAAGGGTGCAACTCTGGTTGTTGTTGAAAACAGCTCTTCTTTGCAGGGGATCTCTTACAGGATCAAGGCGGACCTTCGTCTCTTTGTCGCCAGGTCATCTTGGAGGCTGTCGAATTCCGTATCTAGTGGAATATTGACCGAGGGAGAGATCACCGTGCAAGTTCTAGGACGCATGGAACACCGTCCCGGCCGCCAAGCATCATAGCTGCATAGCTTTTCGGTGGAAAGATTTCTCTATCTAGAGATAGCTAACCTACTCGCAACGTGCTACGAGTGGGGGGAGCGGGACGTATGTGCCATTTTGTCTGAGAATAAAGTGGTCGGACTCTCTAATGGGGCGCTGGCCGGAGGCGTAACCCTGGGTATGAGCAAGTCTCGGGCGATGTCTCAACTTGATCATCTCGAGTTTTACCCGCGAGACCCTAAGAAGGAGGCGAGGATTGCATCGACAGTGGCTGAAGCACTGGAGGGTGTCTCCCCCTATTTCCGCTATATAGATGTGACCTCTTCCTACCTTCCCTATAGAGCGGTAATGAGGTATTTCAAAGAGCCGGGTGCACTTATTCACTCGATTAGGGAGACCCTGTCCCAACTTGAGATATCTGAGGGACGTCGAATAGCAGATGGGGACATCTTTATCGGTATCGCTGATGGACTGATAGCTGCTAAGGCTGCCAGTTTTCGTAACCTGATTATCCAACGGGATGCAAGCCAAAAATTTCTGGAATCTCTACCTGTAACGGTTCTCGGTGACGACGATGTTATCGACATGCTGATTCGACTCGGCATCTCTACTGTAGGAGATTTTGTCCATATGGACCTAGCCGACGTCTCGGCAAGGTTTGGGGCCAGAGGGCTTGAACTCTTTGAGATGGCGCATGGACAACGTACATATCCGCCAAGATTTTCTCCTCCTCCAGGGGGAGGTAAGGTTAGTTTTGTCGCCGATTCTCCCTTGGTCGGGTATGAGCAGGTTGTTTTCTCACAGATACCAAAACTGGCAGATGAAGTGGCGAAACTTCGTGATGTTGGACTAATGGCGACATCGGTGGAAATCTCAATCTCGACCACGAGGTCGAATTCGCGAAGGAGCTGGAGCCTATTCTCTGGATTTGACGAAAGGTCAATTGCTGAGAGAATTATTTGGCAGCTGCAGGGAATGGAAGAGCACGTTGAGGGGTCTTCAGCTTGGGAGGGCATAAATGGCTGGCAAGTAGAGTTTCTCGATGTCGTCGGCAAAATCGGCATCCAGATGGATCTTTTTGGATCGCTCAAAGCTCCTCCTGAATTGACAGTTAGGGCCGCTAATAGGGCAGAGACAATTCTCGGAGTGAACTCGGTGTGTGTTCCCTACGTCAAAGGGGCAAGATTACCGATCGACACCGTCGGATTTTCCCGTTGGCAAGAGTATTGGCAGGAGTCATCCTCTCGTCCTAGAGGGCATTTGGGCAAGTCGAGTTTTTACCGTGTATCCGTGGATCAACGGGCCGATGACCCACCGTGGCCTGGTTCTATTCCAGATCCGCCGCCGGCTCGAGTTTTTAGAGACAGTCAATTTGTGAAAGTGACTTCATTGACCGGTGAAGTCGTGAGGGTCAATAGTAGGGGCGGCGTGCTCCTGCCTCCTTCTAGGGTTGAGTTTTCTTGGGGAACACGAAGAGTGGAAGATTTTCTCGGACCGTGGCTAGTCCATCAAAGGTGGTGGAATGGCGACAGCGAGCAACGCTTTGCACGCTTACTCGTCCTCTTGGATGACGGAACTGCGCACATTCTGCTTACCCATAACGGTCTGTGGTATCTCGAAGCAAGTTATGACTAGAAAGGGAATTGTTGCAACCCCTAGCAGAACCTCAACGCAAAAACGAACCGATCGACGGCATTTTCCCACCACCTTGCCAATGCAAGCCGAACGAATAGACAAGAATTTCCTTGGAGCCAAGCACCAAGGTCACCAACTTGGGTCGCCAAAGCTCCACAAGGTTGAAGCACCAGTTTGTCTCACTGGATGTCACAGGGGTGGGTCATAATGTGTGCTATGACACACCAACAGTTGAAGCTAATTGAAGAGGATCTGACTGGTTACGAAGCGCTACGCAGATCCACAATAGATGATCGAACCAGAAACATTGGCCTAGCAGGGATAAAGAGGGCACGTGAAGCCATGCAGAGAGTACCTTATGATCGCGTCCGGAGCGCGTAAGGATATCTTTCTGATCGACCTACCGAAATGGGCTGAGGGGTAAAATGCCGCTGGCTTTAACCGTAGAGATGTAGGGCCACGGCGGGAACACGCTTGAGCGTAGCTGTGATTAGCCACGTGCTGCTTGATAATTTCTAGTTGGGCGTCGGCGAAGGTAGCGAGGAAGTTGAGCTTGTCCAGAGTGCTAACGATTCTGTGAGCAAGACCTGGAAACTCATCACCCATCTTTCGCAGTCCAACCCTAAATATGGCCAATTAATGCGGATTTTGGGGCTATTTTGGCCAGTTTCAACAGTCGTTGAATCACATAGTTGCTGGT
>JABEUO010000060.1 GCA_013044415.1 Acidimicrobiaceae bacterium | reverse complement strand
TAGCTGAGCGCGACATTTTTTGGGAGCGTACGTTATGGCTGGCGTCGAAGGATACGAGCCGATTGAAAATCCAAGGGCCATCGTACGGGCAGTAGACGGTCGCGCCAAAGTACTGGCAGAGATTAAGAATTACTGGCCCAAGCTGCGCTTTTTGCTCTCTGCGATCATGCTGGTGCTCATTATTCCCCATATTCGACTCAGCACAATCCTCCCTCAGGGTAAGGCTGCGATCAAGCTGCTGCTTTTTGCGACCCTCATCGCCTTAGTTGGAATCCTGCTTTCGATATTGAGGTGGCAGAGGGTCTTGGCGGCACTTGGGGTTAAGCGTTCACCGCTCAGCTTGGTAAAGATGTACTTTGCGGCACTTTTTGTCTCTAACTTTTTACCCTCGACCATCGGAGGAGATGTCGCCAGGGCGTCGTGGCTGTCACTGCAAATTCCGGGAGACGGTGACGCAGTGGCTTCGGTGGTGCTGGAGCGATTTTCTGGGTGGCTCGTGCTTCCGTTGATTACACTGGCCGGCCTTGTGATAAATCCCCATCTATTGCGCCTTGGATCGGCGACACGACTAGCGGTTGTCCTCGCCCTGGTCACCTTGCTAGCGATGTTTGGCTGTGTGTTATTCGCCTTTTGGGCCGGGCCAAAGGAGGGAGGAAGCCGTTTCAAGGTCCGGATGTACATCGAGTCGATCAGGTTAGGACTCGTTCGAGTGGTGAGGTCTCCAAGGCGGATGCTCGAGGTCTTGGCGGTTTCGTTGATGTATCAGCTGGTCGTGGTGGCGAGCGCATTTGAAATTACGAATACTATATACCTCACCTTGAGCTGGACCGTGATGTTGGCCTTCGTTCCCGCAGTGGCCATACTCCAGGTGGTCCCGGTAACATTCGGCGGGTTAGGACTGAGGGAGGGGGCATTTATCCTCTTTCTTAGACCACTAGGAGTCTCGACTTCTCACGCAATCGAGCTTGGACTGCTGGTCTACACGATCAACCTTGCCCTAAGCCTCCTTGGTGCACCGGCCTTCGCTATGGGGCAGAGGAGCCGTCAGAGGGAGTCGATTGAAACAGAAGTCGGCCTTTAATCTCTACTGACAGGGAGACACGGGGTGCTATGTGGACCGAGACACTTTGCAAAAGGGATTCGCCACTCTTGGCGAAAGTGTGTTTTGGACGATATGCGAAGCTCGTTGGGTCTTGAGGGATTTTGCTCTCGACTCGTGACGCTGTTTTGCGCTCTTTGAGTTGATTGGAACCCCCAATATGATGCAGAGGACGAATTTTCGGATGGAGATTGTAGCCGCTAGGTGAAGTTGGTCCCACCGAATTATGTCGGGTCTAAAAGGCCAAATTGTGGGCCAAATTGTAGACCGGGATGTGGGCCAGATTGTCCTGAGGGGTCCCTCTGCTCGTTTCAGACTGGACCATTTCAATTGCTTTGGCCTATACGATTAGATGCTTTATATCTTGATCTAGGGATTAGATCGTCTGGTCTTTGTGTTCGATCGTGTGGGCCCTAAGCTGTAGCTCAGGGGTGGGTCGGGAAGATCTTGTAATTGGCTGGTTTATAAAGGGTGTAATTTTGTCGAGATCGAGTTCCGTGGAGGCACCTCCGAGTCTTGAGGCGATCGGCTTAGCGGTCGAGGCGCGCATTCAAGAGGTCGTATCCCGGGAATTGGTTCGCTGGCGAGAGGTTGACGAGGTTCTTGTCGAACCGCTGGAGCAGCTTTCTAAGGTCCTTCTGGCTGGTGGGAAGAGGCTTCGGCCCGCCTTTTGTTACTGGGCTTATGTCGGGGCGGGTGGCGACCCCGATTCCAAAGAGGTGATAGACGCCGGGGCGGCCCTTGAGTTTTTGCACACCTTTGCTCTGATTCATGATGATATAATGGACGGATCCTTCACCAGGCGGGGCCAGGAGGCGGTGCATGTCACATTTGCCGCAAAACACAAAGACGCACGTTGGCACGGTGAATCACGCCGATTTGGAGATGGCGTTGGGGTCTTAGTTGGGGATCTCGCCTTTGTCTATGCAGACCTTATGCTCAAAGGCGCTAATCGGTCTTCCCAGGACGTATTTACCGAGCTCAGACTTGAAGTTAACATGGGCCAGTACCTCGATATCTCCGGTACGGCAAGGTCTATGTTGACCGAGGAGTACGCCAGGAAGGTTGCGATCTATAAGTCTGGCAAGTACACCGTAGAGAGGCCGCTTCATCTCGGTGCCGCCCTAGTCGGTCGACTGGAAGCCTTCAGTAGGCAACTATCTCTCTATGGCCTTCCGCTAGGGGAAGCTTTTCAGCTCAGGGATGACGTCCTTGGGGTATTTGGCGATCCAAGTATTACCAAAAAGCCGGTCGGAGAAGACCTTCGAGAGGGTAAGCCGACCCTCTTGGTGGCATTGGCCTCCCAGGTGGCCCGAGAGAAGGGGTCTGGAAGGATCCTCGAATCCTTAGGTCATCCCGACATGGACGAAGAGACGGTGTTGGAACTGCAGGAGTTAATAATCGATACCGGTGCACTTGCAAAGGTAGAGGAACGAATCTCCCTACTCGTCGATGACGCCCTCTTAGCGCTATCGGTGACATCACTCGACCCAGAAGCCAAAAAGGAGCTATCTGAGCTGGCGATGTTCGTCGCCCACAGGAAGGGCTAAGTGCGGCTGGATTGTACCATTTTTCTGTTTTGTGCTCCGGAATTCACTTTTGCACGCTTCGCCAACGCTTTCACCCACTATTACTGTCGAGGTCGATCTTCGTCGCCCAGAGCAAGGGCCGTGTTGAAACGACTCTGTTGCGTTGATGCTGAGGTCGCAGTTGACATTTCACAGGCTATTCCAACCTGGGCCGCTTATTAGTTTCGCATTGGTTAGTTTCGCATTGGGATTGAATTTCCATTCAACCCATATTTGGTAATGCAACCAAACCAAAGAGTGGGTTGGTGCATGGTTGCTTAGTCGGTGTGCATTAGTCGGTGTGCATTAGTCGGTGTGCATTAGTCGGTGTGCATTGTAACAGATAGGCAAGAGTGGCGTTAGGGGGAGCTGATGGTGACATTGGAAGAGTCCTACGATGTCTGCGAGAAGATTAGCAAACGTTTCGACAAGGGCTACTCCTTTTTGAGCCGACTTCTGCCAAATGAGAAGAGGCGTCATATCTACGCTCTTTTTGCCCTTCATCGATCCGCTGCTGAAGCCAGCGGCGGATCGCCCTCTTCGTCAAGTGAAGAGCGGACCGAGTCTCTAGAGTCCTTCGCTGAGCGCTTTTTTACGGACCTGGGGACGGGTCTGTCTGAAGAGGCCGTATTGATGGCTGCGATTGATACCATCATCAAGTTTGACATCCCTAAGGAGTACTTCGGTCAGTTTTTGAACTCGATGAGGATGGACCTAGAGAGGTCCAGTTATGGCGATTTTTCAGAGTTGAGTCGTTATATGGATGGCTCCGCCGGAGTAGTGGGCGAGATCGTCCAGCGGGTTTTGGGGGTTAGTTCGGGCTTGGCGGTTGAGAACGCCCGTGAACTGGGGATAGCTATCCAACTTACTCACTTCATTCGGGATATACCTTCTGACTTGGATCGTCAAAAAGTCTATCTACCCCAAGACGAGATCGAAGGTTTTGGAGCGGCCCAAGCATTCGAGGACCGTGCATCGAATGAAGGTTTTAGGGAGCTTCTTAAGTTTGAGATCGCCAGGACTAGGGAACTCTACGAAAGATCGAAGGAAGGAGACAAGTACTTAGACCAATCTGGAGCAAAGTTTGTTTCCGGGATAAGGACGATGAACTCGCAGATTCTGGATCGGATTGAGTCGGTCGGTTACGACGTTTTTAACTCTCGGGTCCGGATGTCGGCTATTAGAAGCCTCAGCGTCTTCGCTGGGGCCAGACTGCATCGAAGATAGTCGGTTAGATTAAAGGCTATGGTCAAGTCTGGGTAGCTTGCTCGGCCGGGCCAACGCGTCGCAAGCGGATTTTTTTGTGGCCCCGATAACGAGAGATGCAGGACTTGAGTTCGCAAGAGCGCCAGAGCAACACAATAACACACCTTCTGCTCGGGTTATTGCTTGCGACCTCGATAGCGTTGGTGGTGATCTACCTTGCTCCCCCCGGGGTTGATCGTCCAGCTCACCTCTTTCAGCTCTCCCTTTTTGCCAAACACGGCTTGGTCCTGTGGGACAACTACTGGTATCTGGGCGGCTACAGCTTCATCGGCTATTCGCTCCTCTTCTATCCGTTGGCGAGTGTATTTTCTATCTATCCCTTGGTGCTCTTCTCGATGCTCGTCGGCCTCTGG
>JABEUO010000262.1 GCA_013044415.1 Acidimicrobiaceae bacterium | reverse complement strand
TTGTGTATATGATCCGCCAGGAAGGTCGGTTCGGCCGATGGAACCCCTGAAAAGATGGTCACCCGAGAATAACATAGGGGGTTGATTTTCGACACTCAATTGGATGCAGACCGAGCCCTGTGTGTGTCCCGGTGTATGTAGCGCAACGAAGCTCATTCCCGCCCCCTTCACACTATCTCCATCTTGTAAGTCGATAATCTCCTCCGGTGGGCGAAAATCAAAACCGGTTGCCTCGAGTGCCGGTTGAAGCATGTAGGAAGTGGATATTGGATCGTCGATCATGTGGCGGTCTTGCGGATGTATATAGGTTTGAGGGGTCCCAGTGTGATCATCCATTTTGCGGTAATCGGTGGACATTTTTAGCAACTCCGATACTCCTCCCACATGATCGGCATGCCCATGTGTCGCTATGATGGCGACCGGTTTGAGGTTCCAATGTTTCAGCCTACCGAGCACGGCTTGAGGATCCGGGGGTACGTCAATAATCACGCACTCCTTATGATTTACTGAGACGATCCAACAGTTGGTGGACGCCACCCAGAGGGGAATACCGTCAATTATCATTTCAGACCACCGTTTAAGAACTGATTACCTGCATTGTAAGCTAGCGTGCTTTTTCAACATAGATTGCTGCAGGTTCGTTTCTGGTCTGTCGACACAAGGAGATCTAGGTGAGTACAAGAGTTGTCATTGCAGAAGATGAAGCGATCATTCGCCTCGACCTCAAAGAGACTCTCCAGGCAGAAGGATATGAAGTTGTAGGGGCCTATGGTCGAGGCGACGAGGCCCTGGATGCGATTCGTGAGCTGAAGCCCGACATCGCGATCCTTGACATACAGATGCCAGCGAAGGACGGTATAGAAGTGGCGACCCAGATCACTGAGGAGTCGATCTGCGCAGTTTTGATCCTGACGGCATTCTCACAGAGAGCACTTGTAGAAAAGGCCCGTCAAGCTGGCGCAATGGCATATTTGGTCAAGCCTTACCAAGCTGCTGACCTCGTTCCTGCGATCGAATTGGCCCTTTCGAGGTACTCCGAGACCAAAGCTCTCCAGAGCGAGGTTGGTGATCTCAAGGACCAGAAGGCAAAGGTAGAAGCCCAGCTCGAAGCTAGAAGGGCGCTCGAGCGTGCAAAGGGTTACTTGATGGATAACTTCAAGATGGGCGAAGCCGAAGCGTTCCGTTTTATTCAAACTACGGCCATGAACCAACGCAAGACTATGAAAGAGATTTCAGCCTCCATAATCGACGGCTTGCTAAAACCCGAATAGTGAGCGTGTAACTAAGCCGATTTTCCAGGCTGGCAGGAATTCTTTGGATTCATACACTCTGATATCAAGGTTCGGCTCGGTTAGGCTTGAATCGTGGCACTTACCCTTCTAATCGATGCTTATTCTCTTGCATTCCGAGCTTTTTTTGCCTTACCCGAAAGTTTGGAAACCGAGGGAGGACAGCCGACTAACGCCCTTCATGGATTCTCAAACATGTTTGCTACCCTCCTGCAGAGCTATCAACCAGACAGAGTAGTCGTCGCCTTTGATGCCAAGGGTAAGACCTTTAGGGATGACCTCTATTCGGATTACAAGGGTCATAGGCCACCAGTCCCGGTAAAACTAGTGAGCCAATTCCCCCTACTTAGAGAGATTCTTGATGCTCTCGATATCGCTTGGATTGAAGCCGACGGCTTTGAAGCCGACGATGTGATAGCTACCGTCGCCACACGTGCCGCCGCCCAGGGAGATACCGTTTACATAGTTACCGGCGACCGAGATAGCTTCCAACTCGTGAGAGATCCAGACATAACGGTCCTGTATAACAAACGGGGCGTGAGTGAAGTCGACTTTATGGATGAAGCTGCCGTATTGTCCAAGGTGGGAGTTCCGCCCGCCCTCTATCCCCACCTCGCTTCGTTACGTGGGGACCCTTCCGATAATATTATCGGTGTAAACGGAGTGGGCGAAAAGACCGCCGCCAAGCTCATCAACGACTATGGCTCGATCGAAAGTGTGCTTTTAAACATCGATAGCCTTTCTCCAAAGCTAAGGGAATCAATCTCCCAGGCAAGTGAGAGGGTCATGGAAAACCTCAAGCTCTCCTTGCTAGTACGCGATGTACCAATCGATACCCAGCTTGAGCGATTCAATCTCTCTGAGTGGAATTCAGCGCGGGCTCGGGAAGTTCTCTATTCGTTCGGCCTGAGGAGGGCCTTCGATCGCTTTCGCACCGCCTTTGCCCGTCGAACAGACCTAGCAGGAGCTGAGTTTTCCGAAAAGGCCGAAGTCAAGCTACCTCCGCTTGAAGTCAACTCGGCTACATTCTCCCAGCGGCTGGGTTCCACTGAGTCCCTCTTCATTCATCCTCATTGGTCTAACGAACCGGGTAGATCACCACTGCTTGGATTTGCTGCTGCGATTGCCGACGAATCGGGGACGCTTCTGATCGGTAACTTTGAGCAAAGTGGACCCGAATGGCGAGATGTTCTTGAGGCTCTTGCCCATAAGAAGCTTTATGGAATTAACCTCAAAGCACTTCTTCGTTCGATTCTGGATCTTGGCATTAGTGCAGGGCCGTGGTCGATTGCCGGCGACATATCTATCGCCGGCTACCTGCTCGAACCGTCTACGGGACGCTATTCGTTGGCTGACTTGTCGTCTAAGTGGCTAGGCATCGAGTTATCTACCGATCCGGGTAACGATCTCTTTACCAGCGCGAACCTGGAGAAGTTTTTTGATGATGCGAAAAAGGAGTTGTCCTTAATATTTCTCCTTGTCGACGTCCTCGAAGCTGAGTTGCGCGGGGCGGGGATGTATGAACTATACAGCGAAGTCGAGATACCACTTGCTGGAGTACTGGCCGAGATGGAACACATCGGCATCGCCGTGGATGTAAGAGGGTTAGAGCGCCTGTCGGCTTGGATAACGGAGCAGACAAAATACCTCCTAGCAGAGATGCAGAAACTGATAGGCAGGAGCTTCAATCCGAACTCAACACAGCAATTGGCCCAAGTACTCTTCAGCGATTTGGGCCTTACCCCCCAGAAAAGAACCAAGACTGGTTTTTCTACCGACGCGCAAACCTTGGAGAGGTTGAAAGATGACCATCCATTTGTCGGCACCCTCCTTAGGTATCGGGAGTTCGAAAAGCTTCGCTCGACCTACGGAGACTCACTGCTCGCTGAAGTTGCAGCTGACGGAAGAATTCACGCTACATTCCAACAGACCGTCGCTCGAACAGGTCGCCTCTCGTCTGAACACCCGAACCTACACAACATCCCGATTCGAACCGAAGAGGGTAGGAGATTTCGAGACGTATTTGTAGCTCCAAAGGGAAGCAAACTGGTGGTAGCGGACTACAACCAGATAGAGCTTCGCATAATTGCTCACTTGAGTCGCGATTCGGGCCTGGTCGAAGCCTTCAAGGCAGGAAAAGATGTCCATACGACCACGGCGTCGATGGTCTTTGGGGTGCCAGAGGAGGAAGTTACCTACGAACAACGCACAGCCGCAAAGATGGTCGCATACGGCCTCGCATACGGAATGGAAGCATACGGGTTAGCCCAGCGGCTCGGCATCGGTAACAAGGAAGCCGAAATCATCCTAGGATCGTTCTTTACAGCATTACCCCAGGTGAAGGGTTATATGGAGGAGACGATAAGAAAGACTCGTGAGGTCGGATACACGACGACCGAATTCGGGAGGCGTAGGTATCTTCCGGAATTAGCATCGTCTGATTCGAGGGTACGTCAAGCGGCTGAGCGGCAAGCAATGAACGCCGGTATCCAGGGACTAGCTGCAGATATATTCAAAAAAGCGCTCGTAAATCTGGCTCGAATACTCGAGGGGGACAACGGAATTAAGATCGTCCTGCAGGTACACGACGAAATCGTGGTCGAAGCCCTTGATTCCGAAGTATCTCGAGCGGTTGAACTCCTCGAAAGTAATATGTCCGGGGCAGCCGAACTTAGCGTTCCCTTATCCGTTAGCGTGTCGGTGGGCCAAAACTGGGGTGACGCCAAGCACTAGGGCTTTGACCTAGAAAAGCCTGACATGGTGGCTTGGTGCAAAGAAGTATTAGGAAAATATATTAGCGGATGAGAAGCTTTTAGCATCTATTTTGCCTACCCGAGGGAATTACTCCGCTAGCATCTCGGATGGGTAATTCTGTGCTTTTCGAGTTTGAAGGGTATGGAAAGATCTGTCCTATTGGTTGGAAAGAAAGCAACAAGTTCTAATGTCAGAGACCGCAGTTCCCTCTGAGGAGTTTTTAGAGGGTACAGCCCGAGTAATTGTC
>JABEUO010000059.1 GCA_013044415.1 Acidimicrobiaceae bacterium | reverse complement strand
GTATCAGTAGCGCAACCGGAATGCCATCTGGAAAGCCCGAAAGCCTGTTGTAGTTTATGTCGACATAGAGGTGGGTCAAGGCGATAAAGACAACCATCAGCTGCACCAGCCAGAACCGGTAATCAGAGGTCGGTGGGTGGCCCACCATCTTAACAATCGTTCGCCACTGCTCCCTACGAATCTTGGTCGCCATGATCATCGGGAAGTAGGTGATTTGCGATTGCGTAAAGTGCCGCCTCGGTCCTCGAGGAGACGCCCAGTTTGGTCAGGACGTTCGATACATATCCCTCGACTGTCCGCAGGGAAAGTCCTAGCTGGTTTGCGATCGACTTGTTAGTTGATCCCCGAGCGATCTGTCCCAAAACGTCTGCTTCCCGGGGTGTAAGTACCGAGTTTGGCGCTACCGGATCTCCACCCCTGCGCTTTGCCAGCCGCAGTGAAATTGACCCTCCAAGGACGAAGGATCCGTCGGCAACCGTCCGCACGGCGTCGACGAGCTCCCTTCCAGAAGCCGTCTTTAGCAGGTAACCAGCCACGCCGACTTCGAGGGCTTCGGCTACGTAGGCGTAATCGTCGTAGGCACTCACGATCAGAATACGGACCTTGGGATTCTTGGCGGCAGCCAGTTTGGCGACCTCTAGCCCGCTAATCCCGGGAAGGTTTACGTCGACTAGCGCTACGTCGACTTTGAGTTGACTCATGAGGGCCAAGCCCTGTTCGCCGGTTGATGCTTGCCCGACAACTTCAATATCGTCGAATCGTTCGAAGAGCTGGGCGGTCCCGTCACGTAGCAGTGCGTGATCGTCTACTAAAAGCACCCGAATTCGGTCTCTAGCTCTTGTAGAACTCTCCAACGTCACATTCCTAAGGGTAGAACTCTGGGCACCCACAAATGCCAGCCTTTCGTACTTAGACACTCAAATAGCCGTCTAACGTGCCCGCTTTTATGGCTGACCCATTCGCCACCGAATCATCCGAAGCAGATCTACGCTCATCCTGCGAATCTCACCGACCGCCAGATGCCCTCCAGCAAGTCAACTAATTCATCCGGATGCCGACAATCGCTATCTGACAAATTAGACAAACCTAACCATCAATGGATACATGGTCAAAGTCCTTTTGCTAAGGGTCAAAAATCCCTATTTTGCATCTAAAAGTCTAGATCAGGCTCCCCCGGGCCCTTGCGACCTCATAGACCGCTAATGTCGCTGCGGCCGAGACGTTCAATGACTCTACTTTTCCGAACTGCGGAATCTTGGCTAAGAGGTCACACCTCGCCCTGGTAAGTTTCGATAGCCCCTTTCCCTCGGCTCCAAGTACCAGAGCCAACGGGGAGGTAAGCAAGTTGATTTGAGAGAGATTTGCCTCAGCCTCCATGTCCAGCCCTACCGACCAAACTCCCATCGTCTTGAGTTCAGACAGCGCCGTAGGAATCGAACTGGCCAATGAAAAGCTCAGGTATTCGATGGCCCCTGCGGCGGTCTTCGTCGCAGACGGCGTGAGCCGGCACGCCCGATGCTCGGGGAGGATCACACCGGTCACCCCTGCACATTCGGCACTTCGAAGGATTGCCCCTAGGTTCCTAGGATCGGTGATGTGATCCAAAACCAACAAATTGGCGGTCTTCGAATTTGAAGAAACGATCTCTTGTAGGTCTAGCGCCCTTATCGGGGCGGCGAGCGCTACCACGCCTTGGTGCAGCTCTGAACCTGCGATATGAGAAAACCGCGACGAAGAGATGCTTTGAATCGGCACCCTTTGGTTGAAGGCGAGGTCTGCTATCTGTTTCACTATCCCAGCACGGTCGATCCCCTCTTCAAAGTAGATCGTCTGGACCCTCCTCCTATTCGCCTTCAAAAGCTCGTAGACCGCCCTGTGCCCCTCTACCTGGTCGCCCCCGAGATTATGGGCCCTTGAGGTGTGGTATTCATTGGTTTTCTGGTCGAAGGGTCTACGATGGCCCGACCTTTGGTTGGGTCGTGGGCCGTTTGAATGGCCACCTGGCTGCCTGGATGGCATCAAAGCTCCTTTGTTGGATTCGAAGAGTAAAGAAGGGCAGAAGCTATCGCCGCAGCGCCCTTTTGACGGCCGAGGTCGCCGAGCCCCTCGGGACGTTTGGCCTTGACCACCACTGGAGCCCCAAGGATCCTAGATAGTCTTTGGGCCATCTCGGCCCTAGCCGGGGCGATCTTGGGAATCTCTGAGATAATTGTAAGGTCGACATTGAGAATCTCAAATCCCCTTTGCAAGGTAATCTCGACCACTTCTCTCAATAACCCTACAGAATCCGCACCCTTGTTCCTAGGATCGGTGTCAAGAAATACGTCACCGATTCCGCCCACGCCACAGCCACCTAGTAGTGCATCAGAAATGGCGTGCGCCCCGACGTCGCCGTCTGAATGTCCATCGAGACCAGGGCCATCAAAGAGTTGACCGCAGATCAGTAGCGGCCTGTGAGGGTCGGTTGAAAAGGGGTGGACGTCGAAGCCGACCGCAACCCTTAGGCCCGATAGAACCCCCCTTACCACCTCGGCGGATAGGGCTTCTCGTTCAAGATTCATCTTTCACCTCGGATTTCCCGACGATCCAATAGGAGTAGTTCAGCTAAACGAAGATCGGACCGATGGGTAAGCTTGAAGTTGTTGGGCTCCCCCTGGATCCTCCTGGTCGCCAGTCCGAGGGCCTCTACCAAGGCGACATCGTCCGTTGCCTCCTCCCCCCCTGCATGGGCCCGGGTTATGGTTTGAAAGTTAAATCCCTGCGGAGTCTGCGCTGTGTGGAAACCCGACCTGTCGACCGAACCGACAACTTGTGAACCGTCGACGATTTTTAGGCTCTCGGCCACCGCTACGGTGGGAAGGACGGATACTGCCCCAGCTTTTAGTGCTTCAATCACACCGAGAAAGAGCTCCTTAGACGCCAATGGGCGCGCCGCATCGTGGATCAACACCAGGTCATCTGGGCCCCCGCCCTTCTCGGCGATCACAGCTAGCCCGCTTCGAACCGATGCCGACCTAGTCGCCCCACCCTCGACGACAAGATCTCCGGGATAGTCCGCCGGATCCGAAATCGGCTTAACCGTCACAACCGTGTCAGAAACTGACTTAGCGACTTGATGGCTCCAGTCGATCACTCGGCGATCGACCAGCCACTCGAGCTGCTTTTTTGCACCATAGCGAGACCCGGTTCCCCCGGCAACGATGATGGTCCAAACTCTAGACAACCCGCCGCCTAAGACAGGGCAGCGTCTAGCTTCGCCTCAGCCTCTGATTCGGGGACCTCAAGAGCAAAGGAGAGCTCCGATACCAATATCTGGCGGGCTTTGGAAAGCATCCGCTTCTCTCCGGCCGATAGTCCCTTATCCTTGTCGCGCAGCGAAAGGTTCCTAACCACCTCGGCGACTTGGTAGATATCCCCAGATTTCAACTTCTCTACATGGTTCTTGAACCGCCTCGACCAGTTGGTAGGCATGCGAGCCTCCTTCTTGCGCAAGACGGCGAATACCTCCTCGACCTCTTCGTCGTTGATGACCTCTCTGAGGCCAACCTCGTCTGTATTGTCCGCCGGGACCATCAGGGTCAGGTCTCCATACGCCAGTCGCAGCACCAGATACTCCCTGGTCTCACCAAAAGCTTCCCTGGTCTCACGCTTCTCGATGATCGCCGCACCGTGATGCGGATAGACCACCTTGTCTCCTACGTCGAACCCCACCTAAACCTACTCTCGCTATTTCCGCACTTTTCCCATTAACTAGGGTAAGGCAAAGTGCAAAGGATCTATTCTATTGCATATAACAGAGCCTGAGGGGCTTAAAATGCGAACTGAAAAGAGTACAGGACACTCCGGCTACGTAGATGCTCGATCCCTGCTTCTAAAAACCGAGTTCATGAAGGCCCTCGACTCGTTGGCGATCGACGATGTCATCAAGGCGCATCGACGTTCGACCTTCCTTAGGGGTCAGGATATCTTCGTAGAGGGTGAAGCATCGTCGGACCTTTTCATCGTGGCCACCGGTCGGGTGGCCATGCAAAAGAGTGCTTCTGGTGGGAAAGACTCGCTGGTCGCGCTGATGGAACCGGGCGACCTCTTCGGAGAGATGGGCCTCTTCGACGACCAAGGTAGGTCGGCGACCGCTCGATGCCTCGAACGTACCGAGGTTTTGAGAATTCCTTACTCCGTTTTGAGGCTCATACTCCATCAGAGGCCGGGACTTTTGTGGGGGATGCTCGAGCTCTTGGCTAAGAGGCTCAGAAATACCGACGATGCGCTAGCCGACGCAATGTTTCTCGACGTGCCTGGACGTACCGCTAAGAGGATCCTAGAAATATCCCATGACCAAGACGAGTTCATCCTACCGCTCACCCAGGAAGAGCTCGCTGGACTAGTCGGTGCGTCTAGGGAGAGGGTCAACAAGGCACTAGCAGCACTAGTGCGCAGCGACGTTATTGAAATCCAGGATCGCAAGTACAAAATCACCGATAGAGACGAACTGACAAGGCTCGCCGGCGTAGGCGAATAGAACCTAAGATCGATAAATCCCATCTTTTACCGCTCGAGTCCAGCGGGCATCCAATGGATCGCTCTCCTCTGGCTCGTCACCTGGAGGCTCCAGTATCGGCCGCAATCCACCGAAGGTCTCCTTTAGGGCATCCTTGACGTACTGTGGCACCTGGGGTGTGGAGTTCACCTGTCTCGACCCACGTGACTCCATCGTCGCTTCGAGGTAGGACGGCGAATCTAGTTGAGTGACCCACGGACAGCAGGAATGCTTCTTTACGCCCTCGGCCAGTCGATCCAAGTCAAGCAACTCGGCCATGGGAACCTCAGCTAAGAAACTGACGAGTTCTGCGGCTTCGTCCCTGGTGGTTATCTCTAAGAAGTCCTGAATTACCGACAGGTAGTTGGTCTCAAATCCCAAATAAACCTCATCGAGCTGAAGAGCCAACAGCCTTCCGTCAGAACCTAACTCCAGGAGGTACCAGGCAATCTCCTCTGAAATCCTCCGAACTAGCTCTCCACGCTGCAAGACGGTGACTACGTCTTTGAACTTAGCCGATTTAGCGACTTCGAGATTGTCTAGGTTTGCCAAGACGCCGTCGAGTCTCTCCTTATACCGCTCGAGGGTAGCAAGTGCCTGATTTGCTCGATTGAAAATGGTGTGGGTCGGCTTGAGTTGGTGCTTGAAGTTATCGCGATACACGGTAATTACAGACAGCTCCTCCGAAACCGCCACCACCGTCACCGGGACACTCTTCGCCACCCGCTCGGCCGAGCGGTGCCTAGTTCCGGTTTCCGACGTCGATATGCTCGAGTCCGGTACGAGGTGGACATTAGCCCTAGCTATCCTCATGCGATCACCAGACAGGATGATGGCCCCATCCATCTTTGCGAGTTCGAACAGTCGCTGCGGGGAGAACTCCGAATCGATGAGAAAGCCCCCTGAGCATATCGAGAGGACATCAGGGCCGTCTCCAATGACTAACAGGGCCCCCATTCGAGCCTGGAGTATCCTATCGAGCCCCTCTCGGAGGCCGGTTCCTGGTGCTACCCTCCTAAGGGTATCGACGAGCTGAAGCGAACTTTTGGTCTCCATCCACCCATCATAGGCGGGGTACACACCCGGCGGGATTACTTCGAAAGTCGCAACAAAGACTAAACAATCCGGCAATCTGGTTGCATAAACCATTTAACACCAACCACTTAAGGCCAACCACTTAAGGCCAAACACTTAAGGCCAAACACTTAAGGCCAACTCTTGAAAGCCAAGTTCCAAGTTGGTCCGGACTTATCGGCCTTTATAACGGCACTTCTTCGCTAGTGCTTTTTCCCGCCCGCACAAGCAGAACTCGTAGCTACCAAACGATGTTGCAAAAAGAGGCGACCCCAGTTACCTAGGGCCGCCTCTTTTTGAAAAGTAAATCTCTAAACCGCTACTCGGATCCGGTGCCCGCCATTTCGACTGGAGGTGGCTCGAGCCCCTCCACGGTACGAAAGACGATTTCACCGTCGACGACGTCGACGACGACCGTCTCACCGACCCTGAACTCCTTCCAGAGGAGCTTCTCGGAAATCGGGTCCTCGATCATCCGCTGTATCGTCCTCCTCAGAGGCCTCGCTCCAAGCTGGGGATCGTAACCTTTCACCGCCAGCAGCGACTTCGCCTCCGGGGTCAACTCCAAAGCGATACCCATCGACGAGAGCTGAGTCTGAACCCTCGTCATGAGGAGGTCAACGATCTCGGTAACCTCTTCACGAGATAGCTCGTGGAACACGATCACCTCGTCGATTCGGTTCAAGAACTCAGGCTTGAAGTGCGACTTGAGAGCTTCAGATACCTTTAGCTTCATCCTCTCGTAGGTCACAGCCTCGGTGGTCTTAGCAAAACCAACCGATGCCTTCCTAAGGTCGGCCGTTCCGAGGTTTGAAGTCATGATCAGCACGGTGTTCTTGAAGTCCACCGACCTTCCCTGGGCGTCTGTTAGCCGTCCATCCTCCAAAATCTGCAACCGACTGTTGACAATAGCCGGATGGGCCTTCTCTATCTCGTCAAAAAGAACCACCGAGAATGGCTTACGCCTAACGGCCTCGGTCAACTGACCGCCTTCGTCGTAGCCCACATATCCAGGGGGCGAGCCAACGAGGCGAGAGACCGTGTGCTTCTCCATGTACTCGCTCATGTCGAGCTGAATAAGCGCAGACTCATCGCCAAAGAGGAAAGCCGCAAGCGTCTTTGCTAGCTCGGTCTTGCCGACACCGGTAGGTCCAAGGAAAATAAAGGAACCCGAAGGTCTCTTTGGATCCTTCAGACCCGCCCTAGTCCTTCTGATCGCTCGGGAAAGCCCAGCTATCGCCTCTTCCTGACCGATAACCCTCTGGTGAAGCTCGTCCTCCATCCTCAGGAGCTTGGACGTCTCCTCTTCGGTCAACTTATAGACCGGTATACCGGTCCAGTTGGCGAGGACTTCGGCGATAACCTCTTCGTCGACTATGTCGAATAGCTCTTTACCCTGCGCCTTCCAGGTGCTCTCAAGGGCGCTCTTCTGATCGAGCTTGTCCTTCTCCTTCGCCACCAGACGCTTAGCTTCATCGAAATTCTGCCTCTCGATCGCCGCGTCCTTCTCTTTCCTGATCTTTGCGAGCTCCTGATCGATCCCGTTCAATTCGGGCGGTGAAGTCATCCGCCTAATCCGCAACCTCGAACCAGCCTCGTCGATAAGGTCGATAGCCTTATCAGGGAGTTGACGGTCTGAGATGTAGCGATCGGCAAGGTTGGCGGCGGCTACTAGCGCCTGGTCGGTAATGGTCACACCATGGTGGGCCTCATAGCGATCCCTCAATCCCTTGAGAATCTCTATCGTGTGCTCCAGGGATGGTGGTTCAACCTTTATCGGCTGGAACCTTCTCTCCAAAGCCGCGTCCTTCTCAAGGTGCTTGCGATACTCGTCTAAGGTAGTCGCACCTATCGTCTGCAGCTCTCCTCGGGCAAGCATCGGCTTGAGGATAGAGGCGGCGTCGATCGCACCCTCTGCGGCACCCGCGCCGACCAGCGTGTGTAGTTCGTCGATGAAAAGGATGATGTCACCCCTGGTGCGAACCTCTTTGAGAACCTTTTTCAGTCGCTCCTCAAAATCACCCCGGTATCTGCTGCCCGCCACCAAGGCACCAAGGTCCAAGGTGTATAGCTGCTTACCGCGAAGGGTATCTGGGACGTCGTTACTCACGATCTTCTGGGCGAGTCCCTCGACTATGGCGGTCTTGCCGACACCTGGTTCGCCGATCAGCACGGGGTTATTCTTGGTCCTCCGGGAGAGAACCTGCATCACCCTTTCGATCTCACGCTCCCGTCCAACGACCGGATCTAGTTTCTTGTCCCTGGCAGTCTGGGTCAAGTTGCGCCCAAATTGATCCAGCACAGGAGAACCGCCCGCCTGTGGCTCAGTCCCCGAAGACTGCCCAACTCCAGCGTTAGCGGTCTCTCGACCTTGCGAGCTGGAAAGAATCTGAATAACCTGTTGGCGAACCCTCGACAGGTCCGCTCCGAGGCTAATAAGGACCCCTGCTGCTACGCCTTCGCCCTCGCGGACTAGTCCCAGCAACATGTGCTCTGTGCCTATATAGTTATGACCGAGCTGAAGTGCCTCGCGTAGTGACAGCTCAAGAACCCTCTTTGCCCTAGGGGTAAACGGAGGGGACCCAGTGGTAGTACCGCTGGGTGGACCAATAGTCTCCTCAACCTTTTCCCTCACTGCTTCGAGCGAGATACCCAAGGACTCAAGGGCCTTAGCCGCTACGCCTTCGCCCTCGTGAATCAGTCCAAGCAGGATATGCTCGGTGCCAATGAAGTTATGGTTCAAACCCTTGGCTTCTTCCTGAGCCAAGACTAGAACCCTTCTGGCCCGATCAGTGAAGCGTTCAAACAAGCCTCCGCCTCCCTTTTTGGAGTAGCCAACTTTCCATCTATTCTAATGGGGATCAAACCAAATTTCGGGAATCTCCCTCTTTTGGGTCTCTTATCGGTATAAACACCTAATGTCCCCCGAAACTTCCCAGCTCAAATCCTTGGGACTGAAGTCAGTCCCGTGACTCTCTTATCGGCACCTCAGCCTCTGCACTTAGCGAATTGGCCGGCAAATTCACAAAGTAGTTAAAAAACACCACCGCTAGGGGTACAATTCCTCAACTGACTATCTGCCCTTCTTCACGGCAATCCTTGGATCCGCCCCACGGCTAAAGCCGGAGAGAAGTTTCAATAGCTCTTTGACGTCCACAACGGCCAACTTCCACCCGCCGGGCTACAAGCATCCACCCCTGGAATTCACTACTGGCCCAACAACCTTTGAGCAAGTTTGCACAAGGAATCTCTATTTGGCCCTGAGATTTCACTAGGTTGCTAAAGCACACCAACCTGACCCAGGAAATTAATCAGTCGAGGGCTTTTCGGGTGCTCAAAAATCTCAGCTGGCGGACCCTGCTCAACCACAACTCCATTATCCATAAATACAACCAGCCCAGCTATTTGGCGGGCAAAACGCATCTCATGGGTCGCCACGATCATTGTTATCTTTTCTCGGCTTAACTCCCCCATTACTTCCAGCACTTCTTGTACTAGTTCTGGGTCCAAGGCGGAAGTCGGTTCGTCAAAAAGGATCAATCTAGGGTCCATCGCCAGAGCACGAGCAATCGCTACGCGCTGCTGTTGACCACCAGAAAGCTGGGTAGGTTTGGCTGCCGCAAATTCCAGAAGTCCCACCCTCTTCAGTAGAGCTAACGCCTTCTCTGTAGCTTCTTCTGCACTCAGCCCCCTTACCACCCTCGGGGCGAGCGACACATTATCGGCGGCACTGAGGTGTGGAAAAAGGTTAAAACTCTGAAAGACCATACCAATTTTTGCCCTCACCTGCTCTAGCGGTATTCCGGGAGCGGAAACGTCGACGTCTCCTAGGTAAATATGCCCGGAATCTGGTGTATCAAGCCGGTTGACACAACGAAGTAGTGTCGTTTTCCCCGAACCCGACGGACCAATGATGCATGTCGTCGACATAGCTGGGGCGTCGAATGTAATCCCGGACAGAACCGCCTTAGAGTTGAAGGATTTGCAAACCTCCTCGAATCGCACCGTTGGAGCAGAATCAATACCGACCTCCATCTCTTCCGTCATATGGTTCCAGCCCCTACACCATTTCCGCCGGCTAGAGCCGAGGTCATTGCACTAGTCCCCCTTACTCGCCCAGCGCTACGACCCATCCGTCTATCGAGGCTAGAGACTAAGTAGCTAAGCGGAACGGTGATCAGCAAATATAGAAAGCCAGCTGCAACCAGTGGAGTGAGGGAGGCGTAATTAGATGAGTTATCCTGAGCAATTGCAAACAGCTCCCTCTGCCCGGCCTGCAGCCCGAGCAGAAAGACTAAAGCTGTATTTTTGATCACCAGATTCAATTGCCCGGTTAGCGCCGGAAGAATCGCTCTGGCCGACTGAGGGATAATAACATGCCGCATCGCTTGGGCATTGGACATACCCAATGCTTTAGACGCCTCAAACTGACCTGTCGGAATCCCCCGAACTCCTGAACGGAGGATCTCCGAAATATAGGCGCCCTCTACAATTCCGATTGCCAACATCGCGTAAAGGTAGCTATTACCTCCAAAAAGAGATATCCCCGCCAGAGGAAGCCCTTGCCCAATCAGATAAATGCTGACTATGTGTGGAACTCCACGGAATACGCTAACGTAAACTCGGCCCAGACCTCGTAGCCACATTCTTCTTGATAGCAGTACCAACGCAATGCATAAACCCACAATCAATCCGAGAGCCATAGCTCCCGCCGAGAGAATAAGGGTATTAGGCAATCCAACCTTCAGAAGAGTTGGAAGAGTCTTTGCGAGGATCTGGGGATTCAGAAACGTATGACCCAGCCTTTGTAGAACATTTCCCATGCCCACCTCTTTCCCGAACCCCCATCTACCCCGCTGAGCTCGCAGCCACCTGCGGCATTCCTGGATATTGCGCCAACAGCTCGCTCGGTATCTGCTTACCAGGCTCTGATTTTTCATAGATCGAAGTAAAAGTACCATTCGACATGACAGTCTTCAAAGCTGAATCGAGGGCCTTGCCCAAGGCGGTATCGCCTTTCGGATATGGAAGTGCGTCGAAACCAACCGCAATCTTTTGAGTCGCCTGAAGGTTGGGGTACTCCTTCAGCAACTGAGCAGTCGTTAATGGACCGGTGAATAATCCCTGAACTTGGCCCACCTCAAGCGCATTTGCGCTCGCAGCTATTGCAGGGAACTCCTTAATTGTTACCGTAGGAACCTTCTTTTGCAGAAGTGGGATTAAAGCGCTTCCAGCAGTAATAGCAACCGATTGACCCGCCGCATTTGCAACGGTTGCTAGTGGATCTGCCTTCCTACTTATCAACTGCCCGAATACGTAATCAGTAGGAGTCGTGAAATCGACCTGCTGCTGACGGGCCGGGGTCACAAGCACCCCTATCGACGTATCAAATTGCTTATTCTGGACCCCCGGTAGAATTCCATTGAAAGCGATGTCAACAAACTTGGTACCTATGTGCATCTTGGCAGCGATCGCTTTCAATAAATCTATTTCATACCCTGCCGCCTGATTATTGGAAATATAAGATGCCGGCTTATCGTCGGACCTGTACGCAATTGTCAACACGCCGGGTGTAGCGGTGTCCAGCTGTAGCGTGGTAGAAGTAGAAGCTGCAGAAGTTGTAGTCGTAGCACTGGTAGAGCCGCATGCTGATAAGACTGTGCCAGTCAACATAAATACCGCACCTAACATCAGGCGCCACCGATTTGGGCCGCTCAGAGTAGAGGACTTCTTCATTGAGTTATTCCTTTCATTGATTCGTCTTCATTGATTCGTTTTCCTTGATTCACAGCAGCTACAACTGGCGCGAGCTCACTTGTCGCAAAGAGCTTCAAGAAGCCCACGAGGCGGTCGGCGGCCGCCTCAACCAGAACTCTTCCAAGACCTTCGCTGGCGATCCGGGCATCACCAAGCGCTCCATTTGAGGTAACCCGATCGTAGGTGAGGGGATAATGGACTCCTCGGACTGACCTCGCAAACGCAGCTATTTTGGTCAGCTTGTCGTTGCTCGAAGCTCCTTCTTCTATCTGGTCAACTCGAACAGACTCAGGCGACAGGTACATCGTCTGCGAAGTTTCATTCTCACAGCAATGACCGCGTACCGTACTTACGGCATGCTGTGCCGAAATCTCCGCTACTAATGGACTTATCCCTGACCAGGCGAAACCCAAATCAGGGATCTCGCGCATGATTCTGGTGGATAAAACCCCGAGGGCGGCCTCATTGCCGCCATGACCAGTGAGGACAAAAATCCGCCTCCAACCATGACGAACCAAGCTCTCCACAAGTTCGAAGACGACATTAATGAAGGTCTCTGGGTTCAGCGTCAATGTGCCGGGGAAGCCCATATGGTGCTCCGAAACGCCGACACTCACCACCGGCGTCACAAGGGCGAGTGGCTCCAATCTCTCGGCCACCATGAGCGCCAGTTTCTCAGCCCTGACGGAATCAGTCTCCAAAGTTAAAGCCGGCCCATGCTGCTCACAAGAGCCCACGGGAACAATTACTAGTGGCGAAACTATCTGCCTCTTCTCTACCTCCTTCCAGGTCATTTGACTAATTCTGTTTCGATCTGATCGGCTCTCAATCAATTGCGTGCTCCTATTTTCCGGCTTCTTCTTCGATTAATCTCGGACCAACGCCGGACTAGTGTCGCTTGGAGACGAAGCTGCCTTTAGTGTGGCCCCAAGAATGTCCTTTAGGTGGGCTTCAGTCAGCAACGCAGACCGGTGAGGGTCCCGATCGGATACTGCATCAAAAATTGATACGTGCTGTTGATGGTCTCGCTCTCGATCAGCGAACACCACCCGAATTGTGTGCTGCTCCCACCTGTATGCCGTGAGTATCGAGTCGATAATCTCGAAAAGAATGACGTTGCGAGATGCAGCCGCCAAAGCCCTATGGAAGTTAGGTGAGGGCAAATTCCTGGGACCTTCGGTTACCGGCTGCCTGGAGACCGGCAACGCTTCGCTCAAAACTGCAAGATCATCAGTGGAATAGTTGAGAGCCGCAAGCGCAGCAATCTGCGGCTCAATCGCTAATCGTGCATTAATTAGCTGTATTGCCATCTCCATAGACACCGCAGGACTTGTGGGGTTCGCAAGTAAAAGTCGATCGAGGTTAGGGCCAACAAAAATACCCGAACCATGCCGCAAAAGTATGCCCCCGGTAGCTTCAAGCTGACGAAGTGCCTCTCTTAGTGTGGCTGAATTGACCCCGAACTTGGCGGCCAGACTACGTGTAGTCGGAATGGAATCTCCGGGCTTTAGCCCTTTCTCGCGTACATAATTCACCAGCTGAGCAGCGACTTGTTGAGTCAGCGACGTCCGAGACAGCCCCATATTCGACGAAGCAGCCAAATTCAACCCCCTAAATTGATCCGATCACTGGATGATCGTATCACTGCGATTTTTACATCGCAACTGAAATGCGATAGATTTCCTGAGAAATGAAAATTAGTTTTTGACAGAGCCGAACATTTGGCGACTAATCACCCTTGCTGTACCTGGCCCACTGGCAGAGAGCGTGATCGGTAGTGGCGGGCAGCCCAAGGTCGCCGCCCATTTGTTAATCGAGCAGGCGGGTCCGCGCTGACCATCTCGTAAAATTAAGGTCGCGGGAGTCGGGTTTTGGTATGTTCTCGAAGTATTTCACCATGAGAACACGGTGTATATCCAAGCGACCACAGTGCGACCAGCAATAACCTGCTCCTCTCGCCGACATTTGGCAACTTCATTGCGGTAGCAGCCTTGCCGAACTAATTGTACGGTCGATTAGCATTGCAGCTGTATGCCCTTTGGGCTCCGAGCAAGCGACCGCTGGCGCAAGGCCAGGAGTTGTGGCTGTGTCTCTTCGATAAGTCAAAAAGACGCGGCTCTTGGCCCAGGCGAGGAGCGCCATGGTAGTCAGCTATGACCGAGTGAGCCTTGAAGAGAGGCCGCTTCGATTGCTCATTGTCGAACAGAGTGCAGGCGAATCAACGGCCCTCCTTGACTTGCTTAGGGCAGAGTTTTCATCCGCCCAGATCCTGGTTTCTCGCGACTTAACGGGCGCCACATACGATGGCTGTGACGCTGTGCTGGCTGATCTGTCAGCTATAAACGGGGATGGAATCTCCATCGTAGCTAAGATCCACGACACTTATCCTGATGCGGCGATAGTAGCGTTAAATGGTCCCGCCGATCGTGTTCTTGCTATAAAGACGATCGCTGCCGGAGCCGGAGATTACCTGGCCAAGGACTCCTACGACGCACCGAGCATGGCAAGTAGAATCCTCTATGCCGTGGAGCGGTTGCACGCACAGTCGCAAGGGCGGACTCACGAACGTGGACGGCTTGACGACAACGAGAGCCCAATATGTGCGGTGGACTCGGATGGTGAGTTAGTCGCCATCAACACGTCGTGGCAGACCTTCAGCGCAGCGAACGGCGGTAAATCGAAGGCCTGCGGAATCGGTGCTAACTACTTATCGGTGTGCGATAGTGCAACCAACGAACAATCTGGTACTGCAGCCCAGGTAGCGGTAGGTTTGCGGGCCGTTCTTGCGGGAAGGATTCAGCGCTTCGAACTCGACTATGAATGTTCGACTCCGGCTACCAAGCGGTGGTTCAGCTTGCGGATCTTGCCACAGCTCACTGGAGCCGTAATCAGCCACTATGAGATCACGGCGACGAAGCTTGCTCACGATGCCCTGGCGCGTGAATCACTTTATGACTCCCTAACCGAATTACCAAATCGCGCTCTGTTGAGCGACCGACTTGAACAGGTGTTAACCGAGCGAAGGTGGTCCGATCACCTGGTTGGCGTAGTGTTCTTGGACGTCGATAATTTCGAGGAGGTCGCCAATCGGCTCGGTAGCGTTGCAGCGGAAGCCCTGCTCGTCGAGGTGACTAAACGCCTTTCGCTGCGAGTCCGCGAGGGTGACACGCTGGCCCGAATAGCAGATGGTAAGTTTGCCGCCCTCTGGCGCCAGCTGAGGAATACCGAGGAGGCTCACCAGATCAGCAAGCGATTTGCGGAAGCATTTAATGCGCCGTTTACCTCCCTCGGCACCGAGGTCGTACTTACCGCCAGCATGGGCGTCAGCGTCGACCAGTGGGCGCAAACCGCAGAGGAGTTGTTGGTGGCAGCAGGAGCAGCACTGCAAGATGCGAAGCGAAGCGGCTCGGGACTAATTCGAGTTTTCACCTCTGGCCAGAGCGGCGGCGCTGTCGCTGAGAGGATTCGAAGCGAGGCCAGCCTACGCGAAGCGATGGTTCGCAACGAGCTTGTCGTTCACTACCAGCCAGTGGTAAACCTGGCCAATGGAACAGTCGTCAGCGTCGAGGCCCTGGTCCGCTGGGAGCATCCGACCGAAGGACTATTAGGCCCCGACCAGTTTATTCCTGTCGCTGAAGCCAGTGGACTAATAGTCTCTCTTGGCGAATGGGTTATGAGACAAGCTTGCTTACAGTCGATGATCTGGCAGACACAAGGTCTATCCATCGATATGGCGGTCAATCTGTCTACTCGTCAGGTGGCGAGTGGGGAGTTAATCAAGACGCTTACTCAGGTTTTGAGCGACACCGGTATGGATCCAAAACGTCTGGTGCTTGAAGTTACCGAGTCGGCCATGATGGGGGATGTTGAGGCGGCGGCAGTAGTATTCAACGAGATTGGGGCGCTAGGTGTCTCGCTCACTATTGATGATTTCGGTACGGGTTATAGTTCCTTCGTGTACCTCAAGCGCTACCCCATTCGGGCACTAAAGGTCGACCAATCTTTCGTAGCGGGTATGGGTATTACCCTCGAGGACAACGCTATCGTCTCGAGCATTGTTGAACTGGCTAATGCCGTTGGGGGGCATTGTGTCGCTGAGGGCATTGAGACCGATGAGCAGTTCGTAGCGCTACGCTCCCTTGGGTGTTGCTATGGGCAGGGGTGGCTATTTGGCCGGGCGGTGCCAGCTGAGGAGGTCCCAGGCCTAGTGGCGAGGTGCGAGAGAGATCTGAATAGACGGATTCCAACGATGATGCCATTTGGCGATAAGCGGGACAGTCTCGCCGATAAGCGGGATCAAGCGGGCGATCAACGGGACAGTCTCGCCGACAAGCGGGATCAAGCGGGCGATCAACGGGACAGTCTCGCCGACAAGCGGGAGGCATCAGCAGCGATAGAGCCCGTTGAAGACGAAACGGTCCGCTCAGCTTTAGAACGCCTTGATGCAGCCCGTGATCGGAAACGGGCCTCGCTAGATCGCCTGAATGGTACTGGAGAGCGCATTTTGGCTGAGCGGGACCGTGACGCAGCGCAACTCGATCGCCTGAATGGTACTGGAGAGCGCATTTTGGCTGAGCGGGACCGTGACGCAGCGCAACTCGATCCCTGACTGTACCTTGGGAGCTATTGGGCACCAGTAGGGCTACGCTCTGAGTTAATCCAATGTAAGTGCGGCTTTGGTTCTCGATATCACTGAAAAGAGTTTGCGCACTCCTGGCAGCCTTTGCCTTGAAAAGGGGGTATAACGTCGCTGGGTACTTACTCGAATCCGGTCGTCGAAATACAGACGGTTCGAGTGTCACCAATCTGCTGTTACCCATGACAAACGCCCACCGATAACTGGCGTACCTGCGGCACGGGTCAGTCAAAACTTGACTCGCAAGGATAAAATCGACAACGATACACCGAGGCGTATCAGGCCTGGTGACAAGGCGGATTGGTGACAAGGCGGATTGGTCCCAAAAGTCGACTACGGCAGGTTGACGTGTCCGTTGCGCATCTTCCATAGGAAGTACTTCTCAAAACCTAACTTCATCAAGTGCGCCTGTGGGCCAGGAATGAGTACCCCGTGTTTGCGCGGAGGTAGCATCTTGTCGGCCAATATGATCACGCCGTTATTGCCTGCGTCCATCACGCACACGGCTTTGATATCTTTGAACTCATGCTCCTCGGTCGGTGATTCCCCCTTGATCTGGGAGATGATATTCTTAGCCGCAACGTGAGCCATAACTTCGGTCGGGTAGCCGGTCTTGGGGATGCCGACGGGGGTGGGGGATTGCCAAGGGGCGGTGACCTGAGCGGCGATACCGACGGCATACAAGTTGTCATGAGACAACGATTGGTAAGTCGGTCGAACGGGTATGTACCCTTTGGGGTCGGCAAGGCCGCTTTCGACGACCACATCTTGTCCCAAAAATGGCGGTATGAACATTGAGTATTTGAATGGTAAGTTCTCGCCGCTCGCCAATTTCACCGAATCGCTGTCTATGTGATCAATTGACGCGTCGACGACGTAGTTAATATTCTCATGCTTGAGGAACGCCTCCAAAAGCTGCTGACCGTGGGGTAGCCCACCTATCCCAAAGTGGCCCAAGAAGGGCTCAGAGGTCACATAGGTCAGCTTTACCTTCTCCTTGAGGTGGTTCTTGTTTAGGTGGTAAGAAGCGTTGAATAAGAACTCGTACGCAGCGCCAAAGCAACTAGCTCCCTGGGTAGCGCCAATGACGACGTCACCGGGATCCGCTAGGTACTTGCTCCAGGCCTCACCTGCGTGGATTGCGTCCTCTAATGATGTGATCGTTGAAGCATTGCCATTTGGCCCCAGCCCCTCAACGACGCCGTAATGATTCTTGTACCCCGTGGCAACTACCAGATAGTCGTAGTTGTATTCACGCCCTCCCGCAGTCACGCTATTCACATCGGCATTAATCGCACTTGCTGCGGTATTTACGAAGTTGACGCAGTGTTCGTCAAAGGTGGGGGCGACTCGAAAAGAGAGGTCCTCGACGTCCCGCTTACCAAAAGGGAGCCAAATTAGTGATGGATTGAAAACGAATCGATCACTAGGCGAAATGACCGTCACGTCGACTTCGTCTTTCAGTTCATGACGAATCGATAGGGCTGCTACCAGCCCCCCAAAATTACTTCCCAGCACGATTACCTTTGACATCTGCACCTCGCAGCTACGCCTAGACCAAGTGGCCTGTGCTTTCCACCGTTACACGAAAGCAAGCACTAAACGTAACTTACACAATCGTCTAAAATTGATCAACGACGGGTGCCTATTTAATTATTGAGTGGCTATCTTCCCACATCAAGGACCACAGATAAGTCGGTCATTTTCCGGACTGCCCAAATATCAGTCGAACTCCGAAGGAGTGCTATCTAGGTTGCTGATCGGGTAACTGAGCTAGCGGTGGACCAAAAACATGGTTACCGTTGGTCGCCAATCCTGCTGTTCAACACTGCTGTTCAACTCTTCTAGCCAAATCTTTCAGACGACTCTGCCTCCCTCGCCGTTTACCGGATCCTTTAGAAATCTCAACAATGGTACGTTAAGTCCAGCTAGCCCAGGTACCGAAGCTAGTTGGAGTCGGCCTGAAAAATATCCCTTGGCTCTTTGGTCGCCAAAGAGCCCCTCCTAGCAGCAATATTTGCAACACATAATGCCTAGTCAATCGACCCCTCGAGGCTTCAAAGGGGATCTGATGCTTCGTCGGACAAACCCTTTTGACGCTCTTTCATCGGTGGTTTTTAGCACAAATCCCCGCGTATGCCCTAGTGTTTATTGGAGTGCAGCCGATAAATTTAAACCAAGTTAAGGTCCCAGGGGAAGACCTCGAGAAGATAGAGGCGGAGCTTCGCCTCTCCGTCGAGACTTCAGACCCTGTCCTGTCAGAAGTCGCTACCCACCTAATCGAAGCCGGTGGCAAAAGAATCAGGCCGATTCTCGCCCTAGCGGCTGCCCGCGCCGTTGGCGAGGACTCCACTATCGAGGTGGTTCGGGGGGCTTCAGCGGTTGAACTCGTCCACCTCGCCTCCCTCTACCACGACGACGTCATGGATGAGGCGAACGAGAGAAGGGGAGTAGTCTCTGTCAACGCTCGCTGGGGGAACCTAATCGCTGTGGTCAGTGGGGACTTCCTGCTCGCAAGGGCGGCTGGAATAGCTGCCCGACTAGGTTCGGAAATCGCCGAGCTTTTGGCCGATACCCTCGCCGAAATGTGCGAAGGACAGATCGCCGAGGTCAAAGATGGTTTCAACACTTCACGCAGCAAAGAGGAGTACCTGCGTGCCATATCTGGCAAGACCGCTTCCTTGATGGCGACGTCAGCGAGGATCGGGGCACTGGCGGCTAAGGGTGAACGGGGTCGAGTTCAAGCGCTAACTGAAATCGGTAATAACTTTGGAATGCTCTTTCAGATCAGGGATGACGTACTGGATATTGCCGCAAGTCGAGAGGAACTCCGAAAACTTCCGGGGCAGGACTTGTTAGAGGGGGTCTACAACCTCCCGGTAATTATGGCTCTGGAGTCCAAAGAAGTCGGAGGGGAACTAAGGGCGATCCTCGATGAGAAGGTCACCGAAGAGTCCCTGCC
>JABEUO010000261.1 GCA_013044415.1 Acidimicrobiaceae bacterium | reverse complement strand
GCTTTAGCAGGGGAAATGGACGCGTTTCGGCATTTGAGTCGTGTTACTACGCGAGTCTGTGAGCTGGGATTACTCGGAGGATTCCTTTGGTTCGAAATCCAGGTAGCGACCGGGCTCTTTTATCTTGAGGTCCCGGAATATCTCGGCTGTCCGGATGGTGGCGTGGTGCCAAACCTGGTGTTGGTGAATAGTTGAGCTAGCGGTGGGGGTTACGAACCTGGGGCGTGGAGTCGGTTCCTCCATCCAGACCGCCGCAGGCTGAAGCTATAACCGTCTCGATGTCCTCCGCCAGCTAATCATCACCGGACCCTGGTAGCCGCTCCCACCGTCACAGTTTGAGCAGATTCGAGTGATGAGCCCGAGGCGACCGTCCAACCGAGACTCTGACGAACTGATCGAAGAGATCACCGTCGGCTGCTACGACAACGACGAGTACGTCGGCGGTTTCGATAACGACGTCACCCTCCCATGCACGGCACCGTCGTCGGCCAAGCCACCCACGTGCTCTCCAACGCCACTGCGGTAAACGTCAAGCCAGTTGACGTATTTCTTGAAAATATTATTGCTGTCCCGCAAAGCCGTGGCTAACCTCCGATCTCGCTGCTCTGCACTCGAGTTGTCCAAGTGTTGCCCGCTGGTGACCGGTTACTTATCTTGCCGGAAATCCGTCTCGGTCGGTTTGTTGCTAGGAACGCCTCGTCACGGGCTCCAGCGCGGCGCTAGGTTTCGAGTGGGCTTCATCAAAGAACTGCCAGTTCAGGAAGCTATACGGCGTTTGGGTTAGAGCAGACCATTGGATCCACGATCTCCGGCGAAGCGTGTGGTGCTGGATATGCAGGCAACGACGCTGATTGCGCCCTAGTCGCCGATAAAGTTAAACCCCCACGCCCGAAGGTAATTTCACAACGTACCAGGACGCTCCAGCATCTGACGATCACTTTCTATCAGGCGGGTAACTGCAGCTCCGTCATAGTACCGCGAGTGCGCAGAAGAGAACGTGATGTATAACTACATCATGCAAAGGACCCAGATATCGCTGACATTAGAAGAGCGCAAGTTGCTTGACGCCGAGTCTGCACGTTCGGGCAAGTCGCTTTCTGCCCTCATCAGAGATGCGGTGGAGAGAGTGTATGGCTCGTCGCGCTCTAGCGCTGACGACCTCGATATCATGCATCAGACCTCTGGCGCATGGTCTGATCGCAGTGAGGACGGGGCCACCATGGTCGAACGGCTCCGTAGCGGATCTCGCCTCCCGGTTGCCGAGTAGTGGCTGTTCTAGTCGACACCTCTGTCATCATTGATTACCTTCGAGGACATCATGGTGCCCAGGAGGTTCTCGAAGAAGCGAGACTGACTGCGCCGCTATATGCGAGCGAGATGACGCGTCTCGAAGTTCTTGCAGGCATGAGAGCGAACGAAGAGGGAGGGACTCGACTGCTCCTTTCTCTCTTTCAGCGGCACCCGGTCGATACGATGATCGCTGAACCTGCCGGCGAATTAGGCCGGCAGTGGCTTCCGGCCCATCGTTCGATTGACGGTGCGGACCTCGCGATTGCTAATCTGAACAAAGTAAACTCGAGGGACACTCACACTCGCTGTGGATCAACTTTCGGGGACCCCGCACCGTCAGCTAACGACTGCTAAGTACGTTCCACGGATCGACGGAAGGGTTCTGCGGTGGCTGAGGGTCTCATTACTGCCGAGCTCTAAAGCGGCCCTTTAAAGCTGATATGACTATCGTCACGCCCCTAACTTTGGTTTCCTGAGATCATGGAAATCCAGCGCGACGTTGGGTTTCGCGTGGTATTCATCAAAGAACTACCCGTTCAGGAACCTATGCGGCGTTGGGGTTAGCTTTCCGCTGGGTACCGGTCGGGTTTCAAGCGACTACAGAGTTATGCCGCTTCACCTTGACAAGCTGGGAGGCAAATAAACTCCCAGTCATAGTTCATCAATTTGTCCTTGGTCATAAAGCGTCGGCAGGACGGCTTCCTCCGCTAGCGGGCAGAAGATCTTCGTGTACTACGCCAACTGCAGCCGCAGCGTAGGTGGCAATTCGCGAGATGGCGTGCTCAGGGGTGATCGGGTCGCCCTCAATGATGTACAGTCCGTAAGCATCTTCGAGCGCAACTAGATTCTCAGCGATAACTAGGCTGCTTTCTCGCAGCTCGAAGGCACCACGCGCTGATCCTGCCTCCAATATCCGCCGATAGAGCTCTACTTGCTGCTCCGTCAAAGCCCGGGATAAGGCGCGTAGCGCAGGGTTACGCCTTATTGAGCCGAGCGAAACATAAATGACGGCGATCTCGTCATCTGGGCCAGCGGGCAGGCCCGCCCAGATCGTTGCAGCCAGTTGGGAGACGGGATCGCCAACGGCATCGGCGGTATCACGCCTCATTTCCACGAAGCGATGGATAAGGCGGGAGAGCGTCTCCAAAAGCAGCGCCTCGACATCGGGGAAGTAGTACAGAACTGTCTGAGAGGAGACCCCAGCCTCAGCAGCGATGTCCTTGATCCGCACCCGCTCGTAGCCGCGAGCTACAATGGCCTTGACAGCCGCTTCGACGATTTGTGTGCGCCTCGTATCCTGTCGCCTTGGCCGTCCCATGCTGGTCAATACTATCCGGGCAACTAGCAGCGTGGGGCGAGCCTCCCCGCTTCAGCGATAACTCTTCCCAGGATGCCTCAGTGTGTGATGTCCAAAGTGCGCCTTCCGTAGCGATCCAGGATCTTTACCAGTTCGTCTCCATCTAGGGCTGTCGCCGTCACGCCATCTCGTCCGATCATAGTTTCGGCGGCGAGCATCGCGTTCAAAATTGCCTCTGTGGTGGCTTCCACGGTTGCCTCAAAAATCGGGTCGATCTCACCGAGGGAAAGCATCTCCACCGGGATCCGCGCTGCGTCCTGCGTGCCATAGCTCATCGCCGGAAGCCCGCTGTTCGCTGTGGAGAAGGCCAGGAAAAGATCGCCACTGTAGTGGTCGGCAAAGGCGCCTAGGCGGGCAATTCCAAAGCCAGCACGTTGAGCCACTCGCTGTAGCTGGATCGGAAGCAACGGGGCATCCGTGGCAATTACGCAAATAATCGATCCCACCCCGGAGGGGCTTGAACCAAGTTCCGGAAGAATTGGGGGAGGTACTACTTCTTCGCTGACGAGCCGACCGACCGGGGCACCGTTAACCACGAAGTTCCTGCGCGCCCCGTGATTGGCTTGAACGATCACCCCGACGGTGAAGCGTTCGCCGCCGATCGCAACTACTCGCGACGAAGTTCCGGTGCCCCCTTTGAAGTCATGACAGACCATGCCCGTACCACCGCCAACATTTCCTTCCGCGACCGACCCGCTCGAGGCGTCGGCGAGAGCGCCAAAGACGTGCTCGGCTCCGAGGTGCTGCCCGTTGATGTCATTCAAGCAGCCATCCCAGGTCTCCCCGACTATCGGTAGGCTCCAGAAAAGCTTGCCCGTGCCGCGCGCCTCGATTTCGCGCCTTACCAGTGCATCTCTTACCACGCCAACCGAATGTGTGTTTGTCAGCGCTATGGGTGAGGTGAGCAAGCCCGACTCGCGGATCCATTCCAAACCGGTCAGTTCCCCGTTGCCATTGAGGCGATGGCATCCTGCAAAGAGTGGGTGCTCGGAGATCTCCTCGGTTCGGGGCACAATCACCGTGACCCCGGTTCTCACCGGCCCCTCTCCGACGATGAGAGGCCCGTCCCCCTTAATCACGGTGCTGTATCCGACACGCACCCCCGGTACGTCTGTGATGGCGTTGAATGGCCCCACAGATCCCATTCCCACCTCGATACCCAGTTCACGCGCTCTCGGCCGTCTTTTAGAGTCCATCAGGCAAGCTCCTCGTCGGGTGCATCGGGCAGGGTCCAGCGATCTCCTCGACGAGGGTAAAGATAGAGGTAGTAATACGGCACACCAGCCACAAATATCGCCAGGGCAACCACCACCGGTACCCAATCGGAAATCCAGGTCTCATATGACACAATTATCGTTGCCAACAGCATCACGATCGGCATCCATGGCCATGCGGGCATCTTGTAGGGTGCGCGCGCTGTGCTTCGGTTCAACCGGCCAACGAATGCTGCTAGAGCCACTAGGGCATAGGTAATGAGAATTGATGCGCCGGTTACGATCAGCATTATGTTGAAGGGCATGAGCCACAAAGCCAGCGCAGCCAACACCCCGGTCACAACGGTCGCTATCACCGGAGTACGAAGACTCGAGTGGACTGAGGCAAGAGGTTTGTTCAACCAGTCCGGCCAGGAGCCATCGCGTGCCGCCGAAAAGAGCAGCCTCCCCTCCTGCAGGATGATAGCCAACACGGCGTTGATGATGGCAATGGCGATGCCTACGCTTACCACGTGGTCGATAGTGGTGCCACCGCGGGCGGTCAGGAAGTAGTTCAGGGGATCGGAAGAAGAAGTTAGCTTGGCGATGCTGGGTGTTCCCAAGATTACCGCCACCAATGGAATCAGCTCGGCGGCCACGGTTATCGCCAGGGACCAAAGAATTGCCCGGCCAATGGTCTTGCTAGCCTGCTTGGTCTCCTCCGAGTAGTAAACGGCCGTTCCGTACCCGTTGAGCGCAAAGAGAGCCGTGGTCACCGCTGCGACAATCGCGCCAAACCCCACAGTGGTCATTAGCCCGTGGCCGTTGGGGGTAGCTCCGTGCCAGAGGGTGGAGACGGGTTGGGTGACGTGAGTAAAGCCGAGTACGGGCAAGCACTCCCACCGCCAGCAGCTCTATCACCAGGAAGAGGCCCGTTACCCAGGCATTGGTACGAATCTGGAAGCAGGCAACTACCGTAGTGATCAGCACTACCACGATACCGACCCAATTCCCGGCCAGCGGGCTCCAAATTGCTCCCAGATAGGTACCTATACCGGATGCGATCACGCCGATGATGAGCACTCCGCTCACCAGAGTGAGTAGAAATAGGGCAAAGCCGATCTGCTTGCCTAGTGTACGGGCCACAAACGCATATTCTCCGCCTGTAATGGGAAAGGCGCTGGAAAGCTCGGCGTAGGCCAATGCGACAGTAATTCCCACTACGGAGGCTAGGGCCAAGGCCATTGCAGAAGCACCTCCTACCGTCGCGATGATCGCAGGCAGGATTATGAAGACGCTCGATGCCGGCGTCACCGACGAGAGTGTTATAAGTACGTTCTCGCGAAATGTCAGCGATCTGGAAAGGTCCTGATCGTACTTCTCTCCGCCCACGGGCGGATCCGGCAGGCCGGAAATCAAGTCCATTTTTTCGTGGTGCTCGCTTGCCAAGAGAATCCCCCTCCTTGCCCTACTGCCCACCCGTTCCACTGCAGTGAGCAGGTCCTGACCGCAGTCGATGCCACAAGAGCTCTCCTGACGTTGCCAGTTTATCGAATTAGTATTCTAAGAACTAAGCGGGCTAATGTCAAGCTAAAAAGGTAATAAAAACGATACCTCGAAGCCACATTCGGATAACTGACCGATGCCTTACCGCTCTCAGCAAAATCTGCGCAGCCTTGTCTTCAGTTTGTTTTCACGGACCTGCCCATCTAGGATCCTTCCCCGGGGAAGGGCTGGCACCACGGAAAACGCCGAACGAAGGACGAAGGGGCCCCCTGCTCTTTTACCCTAAAGCTCAAGGCAGAGGTTGTCGCTAAATGCAGGCGCGGTGCAGCGGTGTCCAAGAGATAGCGACCATCTAGCAAGAGGACAAGTGGAAAGCGTCATCGACTCCCAAGCCCTCTTCGCATACTTGTCAGCTTCATATAAGTGCTTGCGACAATGGAGCAGCTAGGTGCTAGCTGGCGCAATGTACGCCCTGAACTAGGTCGTGTACCTTGTCACTATGGAAACCAAAGGGGACACTTCGCTAAAGCTGTTGGCTATCACAGCCAAACGGGCGGCGACATTCCTGGACCTCAATGTACGAAAGCCGGGTCAATACCGGGATTTCAAACCAAAGGTACCGTAGGAATATTCCCAACTCACTGAATCGCGTAGTATCACAACTCGAATGTCGAAACGCATACAATTCCCCTGCTAAAGCATTACCTATGGGGTAATTGTCTGCCTAATATCTCCGGAAGTCCGGCCTGAGAGAAATTCAGCTCGACTTTGGGGTACACCGTAGACTCTGATACGATGAACTAGATACTCATTTTGGTTTAGCAAGTCATTACTTGGCAATGATTGGGGGTTCCTGTGGGAATCCGGACACCTGGTTCGAAGTCCCGAGCCGAAAGATCTCAACTTTCAGTACCTACTGAACAGGTTCTCGCAGATGTTGCTCTGCCCGGAGATGATGCCAACAGCGATGCTATACAGGGGTTCACCCATTCGAATGCAGAACAGCAAGTTACTGCCCCGGTTGCTGATATTGAAATAGCATCGACACGTGCTAGCCGGGCTTGGACCCGCATACTCCCGGCACTTTTGCTGTTGGCCATAATTCTAGTGTTTGTTTTTCAGAATCTCGAAAATACAAAGATCACCTTCTTGATGTTTTCCGGTACTGTTCCGGCTGCTCTCGCACTGATAGTTGCTTCAGCTCTCGG